>JBATYU010001084.1:0-5855 GCA_049674245.1 Bradyrhizobium sp.
AGCGCGACCGACAGCTCCGATTACGGCGTGTACGGAAGAGCGGGCTGGATCACCCGGCTGTCGCCGCGCGACGAGGTCGCAGCCTCCATCGAAGTCTGGCAGCTGTGGCAGCGCGTCGCCGGATACGCCGACCCGATGGTCGCGTTCAATCCGTTCGACGCCACGATCGCCACCGGCACCGATCGAACCAGTCTCGTCAAGATCGGCGGGCAGTGGACGCATCTTTTGACTCCCAGCATCGAGGGCAATGTCAATGGCGGCTGGGTGCAGTCGTTTGCGACGCATTCCGGCATCGTCGCGACCGTGACCGGCGACGGCATCGTGGTGCCGACGATCGGCAATCAGGGCTGGTTCGAATATGGCGGCCGGCTCGGATTCCGCATCGCCAAGGGCTGGGTCGCCGACCTCTTCGTCAACGGCACGTTGGGCCCGCAACCGGTCGGCAACACCATCCATGGCGGCCTCGGCTTGCGTATCAATTATTAGCTCGGCTGTATTTCATGATCGACTCTCCGCTGTCATGCCCCGCTTCAAGCGGGGCATCCAGTAATCCAAGTCGCCAGTAGGCTTGCGCATATTCGCCGCGGAGTACTGGATCGCCCGGTCATAGGCGAGCGGAAGCGACGCCGTCCTTCGGACGACTATGCCGGGCGATGACGCTAGCTCAAGGCAGCTAGAACTTTCCTCACGCCGCCGATTTGCCCTCATAGGCGCGCCGCAATCCTTCGATGTCGAGCTTGACCATCCCCAGCATCGCGGCCATCGCCCGTCGCGCGCCTGCCGCGTCGGAACCGCCGAGATATTTCAGCAGCGCGGTCGGTACGATTTGCCAGGAAACGCCGTAGCGATCCCTGAGCCAGCCGCAGCGCTCGACCTCTCCGCCATTTGCGGAGAGCGCATCCCACAGCCGATCGACTTCGGCCTGATCGGCGCAGTCGATCTTGAAGGAGACCGCCGGCGTATAGTCGTAGCGCATGCCGCCGTTCAGCGCCATGAAACGCTGGCCGGCCAGGGTGAACTCCACGACCAGCACCGTGCCTGCCTTCCCGGCGGGGCTGTCGGCCGGGTTCTTTTGCACCGTTTCAATCCGGGAGCCGGGCAACAGCGAAACGTAGAATTTCGCCGCTTCCTCGGCCTCGCCGTCGAACCACAGGCAGGGTGAGATTTTGGACATTATGTCAGATCCTCTCGGTTCCGTTGGCAACTACCCGAGGACGAACGGGGCGACGGGGTTCCGACATCTGCCTTAAGATTATTCTTGGGACAGGAAACTGGCCAGTTTTCATTGCACGCTGGCGCGTCCTCAATTGACCGGAGTGACTGCGTAGTCGGAGAAGTGCATGTAGCTGTCTGCTTTTGACCAAAGACCGATCCGGCCGGATACGGCATCGGAAAGTGTGTGCTCCAGATAGAGCTTGCCATCGAGATAGCCTTCCACTTTGGTGCCGGTAATTCGGACTTTGAGGTCGTGCCATTGCTTGCTGGCGGCCGGCGCATTCCGGACCCAGGCAACCGATGACCGTTTGCCTTTTTCGAATTTCCAGAGAACCAGATTGTTCTCCAGACAATTTGCACGAAGTGCCAGGTAGTCACCGTTCGGCTTCAGATTGAACAATATGCCGGCCCCCTGATCGATGCGGCCTGACAATCCCTCGAACCGCACCGTGATCTCACCGCCTCGGAAATCCTGCACGTCTTTGGCGACCGTGTAGGGGTAGTACGCATAGGCTTGGACCCGATCAAGAAACTCGGCATAGCGCTCACCGTAAAGCGCTCTTGCCTTGTCGGCGACGCCGGCGGAGGACTGTCCCTCTTTCCATTGCCTGCCGTCGACGGCCAGGACGTTTTTCCCACCTTCGCTTTCGATCCGCCAGATACCGACGACGGCCACGAGCGATTTCGGCTCCGTGCCGACCGTCTCATTTGAAAGGTCGATCTTTGCAGGTTGCTGTGCGGCGGCAGACAGTACCAACAGCGTGAAGCCGAGAGCTGAGACCGCGACGGCTATGATGCTCTTACCGATGTTCATGGCTGTGCCTCCTTCATGGGCTTACGGTAATTGATTGGAAGACGGCGGCTCCGCCACCAAACGAGCGCGATACAGAGCGGAAGCCCGCCGAAAAACCAGAGAAGGGCGACCTCTGCACGGACAATCAGCGGATAGCCCGGATAGTCCCCTCCCGGGGCAGGTGCAGGGCGACTGGCACCCGCCAGGCCGTACAGCACCGGGAGAATCTCGCGCGGGCTGGTCGAGCGGCTGATGTCCGAACGACCGCCGTAGTTGTATTCGACCTCACCGTAGCGATCGTCGCCGGCATTGGTCACGACACTCTGCCGCCCGCCGGCTAGACCTACGGACATGTTCGGTAGCACCCGTTCCAGTTTCGCGAGCACGTTGCGCTGCAGATCCACATATCGGGGGTCTTCTGGCGCCAGATGAACTGTTACCACCAAGGGTCGCGCCAATGATGCGAGCGCGTGCTGGTCGGCGACAGGAAACGAGTTGCGTTGATCCTCAGTGACATCAATCGAGAGTCTGATCTGGGTCGCCAGGCCGCAAACGATCGCCGCTGCAAGGACGCACACGATTGAGCGAACGAGCTTGTTGCGGACATGAACGCCCGGCGGCAGCCAAACGGTCGCAAGCGCGGCGAAACCGCACACAGCCGTGCCAATGCCGACGACAAGACCCGCAGATAACAGGCCCTGCTCGAATGTGCGCAACACCTGGGTCAGGGACAGACTCGCGACCCATTCGAGAAGGCCGGGATGACCGGCCACGGTAAAATCAAGCACCCACGAGCCGATCGTGAAGGCGAGCGTAACGATCGCGGCGGTCGCCGCACTTTCCGAAACCGACGCAGCAAACAATGCGATGGCTCCGACGAGCGAGCCGTACAGCAGGTGTCCAAAAAGAAGGTTCAATGTTTCCGGAGCGGACAAGTGGCCACCAAACAGTCGCCACATAGCCAGCGCCGAAAATGCGGGGATGCTCGACAACACCCACGCTGCAACAACCGCCACCAGCTTGGCTGCAATCAAGGTGGAGGGGTGATAGGGCATCTGGACCAGAAGACGCAGTGCTCCCGATTCTTTTTCCAGGCCGAGCACGCGAATTGCGACAAAAGGAAATAAAAGCGTGACGGCAACGTAGGAAGCCCCAAGCGTGGGCACCAAAATGCCGTCCAATGGCGACAGACTGTTCGCAAGCACCGGTGATTGCAGTCCGGCCGCGCTCGCCTCGCCATACAGCGAAACAGCTTGGAAGAAGCTGTACCCGACCAGTGGACACATCAGCAGCAACATCGTCCACAGCGCGCGGCCACTGAGGATCTCCCACAGCTCCTTGACGAGCAGCGGCAGCAAGGGAGCATTTTGAAGGTGGAATGTCTCAGGTGAGCGCAAGAAAAATGTCCTCCAGATTTGCGTTCGTAAGCCCCGTTCGCGCGCGGAGATCTTTTAGCGTTCCCACACCACGAACATGGCCATCGGCAAGCAGAATGAAGCGGTCGCAGACCCGCTCGGCGTCCAACAACTGATGGATTGCCAGAGCGAGTGTCCGGCCCTTGGTGACCTCTTTGCGCAGCACGCCGACAATCTCGCGAGTTTGTCGAAGATCAAAACCGTCAAACGGTTCATCCATCAGAAGCAGCGGGTGCGGCGTGAGTAGTCCTAGCGCCAGCATGAGCCTTCGGCCGTAGCCCTTCGACAGCGAATGCACTCGCTTGTGAAGCACCGGCGTCAAACCCACTGCTTCAATCGTACCCGTAGTCTCATCGACCGATCTTCGATAAGCACCTGCAAAAAACGATAAGACCCGGCTAACCGGTTGGTCTTGGTAAGGCCGCACGCCATCAGGCAGATAGAACATGGTTTCTCGCCGGCGCGACGGCGGCAACGGCCTTCCAAGCCATTGAACGTCGCTCGCATCCGCAGGGAGAATGCCCGCGAGGACCTCAAGCAAGGTTGTCTTGCCGGCGCCGTTCGGACCAATGATGCCGAGGATCTCGCCTGCTGGGATGTCGAAGGCGACATCCGCGAGCACCGCCTGATCGGCATATCGCTTGGTGATCGAAGCCGCCCGCAGCAGAACTTGAGCGTCTGCTTGTCCGGAGGCGCGCGCAGTTTCAACCGGAAGCGGTGGATTACGTCGGATTGGGGGACCTGAAGAGACCAATTGGAAACCCCGCTACGACCGGATTCGAAAATTTTTGCCTGCCTGTTACCTGATCTTCCGTACCTAGCGCGGTCATTCACATTCCTCTCAATTGCGATCAGTTGGCGTTTGGAGAATGCCTTCAACGCTCAAACCCAAGCCGGAAGGCTTCATCTCAATGCGGTCCCCGGAGAGCGAAACTTCGTAGCAACCATCGTCCGGTTCCTTGAAATAAAGACAGAGTTCGTCCTTCTGGATTTGCCATTTGCCAACTTTCTTCGTGCCCATTGAATAACTTCTCAATGTGCCGTCGCGGTCGTAGACGTCACGAAAATGCACCTCATCGGTAAGTTGCATGCCGGCAAACTTTGCGCGGATTTGACTCCCGGAAAGCTTTCGTGAATTTTCAGCGGCGATCGTGGGGGCCTCAACTGAAATCGAACCCAGTGTCGCGGCAACGAGTATGCTTACCCGCTTATTCATGGGGGTCGACCTTGGTGACGGCCGGCGTTTCACGACTTCTTCCCGCAAGATTTCATGCACATTTTGTACTCGGACTTGCAGGTCGGTCCGGCATAGTTCTTCATGCAGGCTGCTTGCTGCTCGCTGCACACCTTGCAGCTCGATTGAGCTTGCGCGGCGTCGGCGGTCCCGAAAAGGCCTGCAAACAGTAGCGCTATCGCAAGAATTCTCATGGTATTCCCCTCTCTCGGTGTTGAAACGGAAAAGCCTTAGCTCTTGGTGCTCGCGGTCTTGTCGAGCGCGGCACGCAATCCCTTGGCGAGCTTCAACGCATCGTCATTGGCCCAGAAATGCAGGAAGAACAGTCGCGGCTGCTCATCCAGCATGTGGCTATGAACCGCGGTCACGTCGATGCCGTTCGCCCGCAACGCCTTGATCACAGGATTCACTTCGTCGCCGGTAAGCACAAAATCGCCGGTGATGGCGGCTTTGCCGCCGTCGGTCGGCTGGAAATTGATCGCCGTGGCTACGCCCATCGGTCCTACAGGAACGATTTGCATGTCGCCCTCCGTTACCTGATCGCGGCGCGGCACCCCAAACTGATACACGCCGCCGTTCGCCTGCCCTTTGGCGCCAATGATCTGGTCGAGCTGTGCTGTGTCGAGCTCGATTGCCGGTGCAGGACCGGCTGCAGCCGGCGTCGCCAGCGGGGTCTTGCTTGCGCTGAGCGCGTCACGAATGACGGCCGCCATTTTGGCCGGGTCGCCGTGGCCGCCAACATGCAGGTAGAAGGTCGCAGGGCTGGCGCGCAGCAGGTGATTGTGGACGGCCGTAATCTCGAGTCCGCCTTCGATCAGCTTGAGCATGACCGGATTGACTTCGGTCTCCAGCAGCACGAGATCGCCCATGACCATGGCTTCCCCATGCATCGGCTTGAACGCCACCCAGCCGCCAAGCGCCAGGGCTGGTTTGATAGTGACCCCATCGAGCGTCACGGTGAGATCGGTGCGCGGAAAGCCATAGCGATGCACGTCGCCTGATACCGCAGCTTTCCTTCCAAGCGTGTCGTCGACCTTTTGCCAGTCGATGTCCGCAGCGTGTGCGGCAGTGACGAACGGCTCTGTGAAAACCTTCCATTCGACGTCCTGCGCGCTGGCGCCAGCGGATAGTGCAGCCGCGAAAATTGAAGTTGCAGTCCAAAGCATCATCTTGTGCATCGTTAGGTCCTCCTTGGTTG
>JBATYU010001085.1:0-16601 GCA_049674245.1 Bradyrhizobium sp.
ATCGTCAACGGCGCCGGCAAGAAGGCCGACATCGAGGCGCGCGTTGCCCAGATCAAGGCGCAGATCGAGGAGACCACCTCGGACTACGACCGCGAGAAGCTGCAGGAGCGTCTGGCCAAGCTCGCGGGCGGCGTCGCGGTGATCCGCGTCGGCGGCGCGACCGAAGTCGAGGTCAAGGAGCGCAAGGATCGCGTTGATGACGCGATGCATGCGACCCGTGCGGCGGTTGAGGAAGGCATCGTGCCGGGCGGCGGCGTCGCCTTGCTGCGTGCCTCCGAGCACCTCAAGGGTATTCGCACCAAGAACGACGACCAGAAAACCGGCGTCGAGATCGTGCGCAAGGCGCTGTCCTGGCCTGCGCGCCAGATTGCGATCAACGCAGGCGAGGACGGCTCCGTCGTCGTCGGCAAGATCCTCGAAAAGGATCAGTACGCCTTCGGCTTCGACTCGCAGACCGGCGAGTACGGCAACCTGATCACAAAGGGCATTATCGACCCGACCAAGGTGGTTCGCGTGGCGATCCAGAACGCAGCTTCCGTGGCGGCGCTCCTGATCACCACCGAAGCCATGGTCGCCGAACTGCCGAAGAAGAACCAAGGCGCCGGCGGTGGCGGCATGCCTCCGGGCGGCGGCATGGGCGGCATGGATTTTTAAGGTCCGGCCTCTTACGACAAGAAACAGAAGGGCGTGGCGCAAGTCACGCCCTTTTTGTTGTACCAGAACCTTGACTGATACGCGATACGTACCACATACTAACGCTTATGATCCGCGGCTTTGCCGACAAGGCCACCGAGCGACTATTTCGTGAGGATAGCTGTCCGGCGCGCTGGCGGGATATCGAGGCCGTCGCAATGCGCAAACTCGATATGGTGGACGCCGCGACCCGCCTGGACGACTTACGCTCTCCTCCTGGCAAAAGGTGATCGCCGTGGACAGCACTCGATTCGCATTAATCGGCAGTGGCGCGTCTGCTTCCGCTGGACGCCCGACGGACCCGAGGCAGTAGAGATCGCGGACTATCACTAGGAGATACCCATGCCACGCTTGCGAACGCATCCCGGCGAAGTGTTGCGAGAGGAATATCTGGTGCCGCTTGGCCTGTCCGCGCGGGCCTTGGCGAAGGCGCTGGATGTCCCCGCCAACCGCCTGACGGAGATCATGCGTGGCACGCGTGATGTCACCGCCGATACGGCAATCCGGCTGGGGCGCTATTTTGGCACCGATCCGCGCTTCTGGCTGAACCTGCAGGCCGCGCACGATCTCTCTAAGGCCGAGAAAGCTCACAGCTACAAAAAGATCGTTCCGCGCAAGGTGGCATAAAAGAACGAACGATCAAAAGAATAGACATTTCAAGGTGTTGAGCCAACTGATTTGCCCGTCTGGCGGATTTTCCGAATTCGTGTCAAGCCGTCATGCGAAAAATATTTCGCTTCTGTTTTCCAGAATTATATGATTGTCTTCACGCCGTCCCGCACCCACAAGAGGGGCGCGTCGCGATCGTCACGAGTGTCGGGTGCGGGATGCAATGGACGCATAGGCGCGTGTGACGAACGCGGCCGATGCGGACGGCTAAATCGTGTGGTCCTGACCTCCCGACGCTGGGGTCAAGTTCGCCGGTGATGATCGGCAAACGACGGTGGCTATCAAGCCGGCACACCGGGGAGAGCGCGCTATAAGCCGTTAAAACCATTGCGCAGGGAATGCCGTGGTGTTCTGGCGTACCTGTGGTGGTTAACTCGTGTGTTTCCTATCCAACACACGAGGCTGCGGGTGCGGCGTGCACCCGGCGTTCCCTGCGCCCTCTTTCTTTCGAGGGTGACGCTTGGCAAGACTCGGGCAGATCACGCCGCGGGAATGCGGTTGCTTGTCATTGCGAGGAGCAACGTGTCGCAGTGACGGTTGGCTGTTTGACATTCAAATCGGAAGACAAGAGCCCGCGCAGCTCGCAAGGCGCGCCCTTCCCTCACCGCACGATCGTGCCAAGCCGCTCCGATCGCACGCTTGAGGCGGCGCCGTCAGAACCGGGTGCACGCGAGAAGAAGATCAGCCCGGCACGGCCGACCAGATTGTCGAGCGGCACATAGCCCAGCGCCGACAACGCGCGGCTGTCGGTCGAATTGTCGCGGTTGTCGCCCATCACGAAGAAATGGCCGGCCGGAACGGTGTAGAGATTGGTGTTGTCGTAAAAGTCGTTGTCGGCGCAATCGAGCGTCTCGTAGCTTATGCCGTTCGGCAGGGTTTCACGCCAATGCGTCACCGTGCGGGTGCGTCCCGACCCGCACAACTCTGCAGCGGGATAGTCCGCGAGACGCTCGCGCGCCACCGGCGCATCGTTGATGAAAAGAAGTCCTTGCTTCACTTGAATGCGGTCGCCTGATAAGCCCACGACGCGCTTGACGTAAATTGTTACGCCATCCTTCGGAAGGACGAACACGACGACGTCGCCCCGCTCCGGCTCGGACGCGAAAATGCGTCCCGAAAATAGTGGCGGCGAAAATGGCAGCGAATGGCGGCTGTAACCATAGGCAAATTTCGAGGCGAAGAAATAATCGCCATTGAGCAGTGTCGGTGACATCGCAACGCTCGGAACGTTGAACGGCTGACACAGCAAGCTGCGAATGAGGATCGCGATCACCAGCGGGAAGATCAGGTTGATAATGTAAGCTGCGATCGTGCGCCAGAACCCGAAGTGCTGAACGCGCGCGAGCATCAGCAGGAAAACGACAAACGACCAAAGCCCGAAACCGATGACCAGGAGCGCAAGACCGCCGCGCATGGCCGCGCTCTCTTCGTTCAGCGCAGCACGGATAACCAGAAGGACGAAAAAACCAAGGATGCTCGGCACCGCGCTCCAGGCGACCACCGCGCGCAATTCGAGCGTGGAGGCGTCGCCGCCCAACAACCTTCCAATCCAGCTCAGGATCAACGCGGACAAATAAAGCCAGACGATGCCGATGACGGCGCTGAGCAACACAAAGCCGAGCCAAGACCGCCAATCCGCCAATAGGCCCGCGGCGCCGCCGCTGACCAGCAGACCGTAGTAGCCGGCGATCGAGCCCAGGATGGCAAGCGGCACGACAAGATGCCGAGGCCGCGTCGCCACAATATGCTCGATCGTTTGACGTGGGCTGAGCCACAGGGTTGTCCATGGCGATCGGGAGCTCGCATCTCGCATTTCCGTCATGAAATTCCCCCCCCCGACTGGAATTAGGCCACCAGCGCGCGGCCGCCCTGCTGGTACCTATCCTTGTTGATCTCGAAGATGACGTACGGCTGGTCGCCGGACAATTTTCGGGTCAAAAGCCCCTCGCGCTTGACGCCGCCAATCTTGGTCATCGCGCCCTGCGAGCGCCAGTTGGTGTCGCCGACCCAGAAAATCACGGTATCGACCAAGGTGAAGGCGTGATCGAGCATCAGGCGCTTGACCTCGCGATTGGTCGCGCCGCCCCAATGCGAGCGGACAATGAAGGTCCAGCCGATCTCGATCTCGCTGCGTTCGGGTTCATAGCCATAATAGCGGCTGGAGCCGATCAGGGCGCCGGTCGATCGGTCGACGAACACAAAGGCCATTTTCGAATCGACCGCGCCGTCGAAAAACTTGCGAAACTGCGGCTCGGTGTAGCGATCGGGGACCGGATGGACCTTCCAGATTTCCGGATCGGAGCCGGCCGCGAACAGTTTTGGCCAGTCATTGTCCAACACCGGTCTGATCATGACGGTGGGGCCGATCAGGGTCGGCTGAAAATCGGGCTCGGACATGGCCGGAATGTAGCGCGCGGCCGCACCTTCGCCTACCCCCCGCGCAAATCAGGCGCGCCCCGGCCGCCACCGCGAGCGCCTCCGGTGCAGACGTTGCGAAGGCTCACTGCAATTCAAAAACGTCGTAAGCGACACCGCCGCCCTCGATCAGCCGGCCGCTTCCGATCGCCACAATGCCGTTGATCCACGCGTATCCGGCCGCGCCGGTCTCGAACAACGGAGTCGTTCTGAAATAATAATTGGCAGGATCGATCAGATGGCGGCTTGACGGGTCGCGCAGCGCCTCCTCCAGCCCATCGGGAAAGGTAATCCTGCCGCCGTAGCTCATGTGAATGAGCGCGCCGTCGTCGGTCCGCAGCACCACCCGCGCATCAACCACCCGAATTTTGTTCCTGGTCAGCATCCAGTCTCCAGTGCCCGGATTGATCTCCCCGCGCAGCCGCTCGCCGGCAAACTCCCCTTTGGCGACCGCATTCAGCGTGCGCCGGCCGAGCGGGCCATCGCCGCCATCGAGCCCCGGCGCCAACGTGGCGCGCATCGTGAAGAGGTGCACCAGGCCGGGCTTGGTTGCAGAAACGGCCCATTCGGTTGTCGTCATGTCCAAATCCTTGCTTGCTAAATTCTGAGTTCATATCTAGCATCCAGATATGCCGAAAAAAGTCAATGCTTCCCCGTTCGTTCACCCCCGGTTCCAGTACGACCTCGAGAATTGCGGCATCAAGCGGGCGCTCGACGTGTTGGGGGAAAAGTGGACGCTTCTGATTCTGCGGGAAGCGGTCTACGGGCTCCGGCGTTTCGACGATTTTGCGCGCGCGCTCAAATGCGGCCGCGGGGTCTTGAGCTCGCGGCTAAAGACGCTGGTCCAGGCAAATATTCTCGAAAAACGGGACTATGTCGAACCCGGCAATCGCAGCCGGTCCGAGTATCAGCTCACGGCAAAGGGGCGCGATCTCTATCCTGCGATGCTGGCGCTGTCGCAGTGGAGCGAGCGCTGGGACTTGCCGAAGGCAGGCGCCGCCGCCCGCGTCGCCGACAAGGATACAAAGCGCGCGGTGAGCGTCGTGATGACGAGCCGGACAGACATCAGGAATCTGACGATGGACGATATTCTCATTCGCCCGGGACCGGGCGCCAAGCGTCTTCCGGGATAACCGGAAACCTGCGATCGAACGCCCCTACTCCACCCTCACCACCACCGCGAGCTTCTTGATGCCCTGGTTGCGATAGGCGTTAAGGAAGGCGTTGTAATCGCGGAACGAGACGCAGCCGTTGGAATCGCCGTTCGGCCCGAGCATGAAGGTGTGCGCGAGCAGCCCGGAGCGACCGTAGATCGCGTCGTCGCCGCCGATCGGATTGAGCCGCAGCGCCGGCACGCCATGGAACAGCGCCTCGCGCGGCGTCAGCTCGTAGATGTGCGGCGGCGTCACGCCATGCATCCTGATTTTCGCCGTACTCGGATCGTCGAGGCTGGAGCCGAGACCCGAATGCGCCTCCAACTTGCTGCCGTCGGGCAGATACACCGTGTGCGCGGAAATATCGTAGACCGCCGTGTCGCGCTCGTACGGCGCCGAGCCGCCGAGCGCCGGATTTTTTTGGCCGATGCTGCCGGTGATGCTGGCGTCGGCGGATGCGAACGCCAACAGCGGTCCCCGCTGCTCCTGCTTGCCCCACAGTTTTTCGGTGATGGAGGTTCTTTCGCCGGAGACGATCGACATCAGCGCAGCCTTGGCACGCTGTGCCATGTCGCTAACGGTATCGCCGGCCGTCTTCGCAGGCTCGGGTTGACGCGGCGCCGGCACGTTCATCGCTATACGCGCGGGCGCGGCTTCCTTCGGCTTCGGTGCCTCGGCAAGCTTCGGCGCGCTCACGGTCTTCGGCGCTTGCTTGGGCGTTTCCTTGAGCACTTCCTTGGGCACTTCCGCCAATTTCAACGCGGCGGGTTGTTGCGACGGAGCCGTGACGGGCTCCGGCGGGACTGCGGACGCGACGGCTTGCGGCTCGGACGCCGCAAACCGTTCGTTAAACATAAACGGAGTAATTGACGCGACCGTCTCCGGTTTTTCGATCGCCGGCGCGCCTCCAGGAAGTGCGGCGAACGCATCGCTGATGGCTTGGCTGGCGCTGCGCGCGGCTACCGCGGGCGGCTTGATGACGGGCTCGTCGTAGCCCGCGCTGCCAAGTGTCGGATAGACGCTTGCTGAAATAATATTGGAATAGACCGTCCAGCCGCAGCCCAGCACAAGACAAGCAAGTGCAGCAGCGCCGAAGAGTTTGTGAGCAACGGCTTTCCGGGAAGGGCTTTTACGCTTCCGGGCCGATGACGCACCGGTACTCTTTCTCATACACCTTGCGCCCAGAACGGTTCCACTTTGTTCCCCTTGAAGTGCCGTGGCCGGTCGAGTTCCGGTGCAGCATCTCGCAGAGGCGAGAAGCGTCATTAAGGCGACTTTTCGTTAAATGCGGATTAAACCCGGGCAGATGTAAGGCATGGCGAAAGGCGGTGTCGGCACAGATGACCCGTAATCCTGCGGGATGCCATCAATAGCTCAAGCTCGGATACCAATCCGCACCGCGGCCTTCGGGCGTAGTGTCGAGGATCGTCCACAAGGGATCGAAATCCGGCGCGCCGCGCGGATCCTGACCGGGATCGGCGGTGGCCGGTCCCATTTCGCCGGACCAGAAGTGACGGATCGTGCCGTCGCGGCGCGTGAAGACGTTGTAGCCCGGCGCGTCGGCATCTTCCCGGCTGACGTAATTGCGCGTGTAGTCGCCGGAAAAATCCGAGTAGATTTTGTGCCGCGTCCAGCCACGCGCCTTCTTCGCGGCAATCAGCCGCTCGATCGGCGAGCGCGCGACAAAGATAAAGGCCACTCGCTGTTCGACGTCAGGCAGTTTCGCTTCCCACGTGCTCATGAACGACGTGCACATCGGGCACGGCTTTTCGCGTTGCGGCCCGAACATGTAGCTGTAGATCACAAGCGTCGACTTGTCGCCGAACAGCTCGGCAAGGCCAGCCTTGCCGGCCTCGCCTTCGAACACATAGCTCTTCGTCACCTCACCGCCCGGCGGCAGCTTGCGGCGCTGCTCCGCCACCCGCTCGATGTGACGGCGGAGCTCGATCTCCTCGGCGAGCAGCGCCTCGCGGGCGCGGCGATACTCCGCACTCTCGTTGGGGTAGCGAACGCCGTTGGTGCGCGCGAGCTCGGCGGCGGGTTTACGGGTGGGAGTGTTCATGGCATGACCTTTCTCTGCGGGCTAGATACAAGACGTATCCGTGAGAAGCGATCCGACGTAGCACCGGAATATTTCTACTGCAGTTCCGGCGGCGGGCTGCGGTCGATCACCTCGCCCTTTGCGCCCTCGAGCAGATCGATCGCGTAGGTCTCGATCACGAGCGGCCCGCGTTTGCGCGGCAGCTCCGCCACTCGCTCGATCCGCGTGTAGGCGTTTTGCAGATAAAGCGGAGGCCCGATCGGTCGCACCTCGTCGACATACAGAACCTTGCCCGTCAGTTGCGCCGGATCGGGCTCGGGCATGTTGACCCAGCGGATGCGCTGGGTCGGCTGCACGACGCAGGTGCCGCGCGGCAGATAGAAGGCGAGCCAGCCGGTGGTGCCGTAATCCGGCGCCAGCACGCAGGTGGCGCCGACGCGCACACGGACCGCCTCGATCTGGCTTGCCAATTGGCGCCAGCCGACGCCGACGCTGCGCACGGTCGCATCGCGGCGATAGGCTGAGAGCACGCCGGTGTCGGCCTGCACGACCAGGAACACAAACATCAGGACGCCGACCGGCAAAGCCCAGCGCAGGCAGAAATCCACCAGGCGCTGCGTGCGCACTTGCCATCGCGCCAGATGCGCGGCCACCGCGGCTGCGATCGCAAACGCCGGATAGACCGGCGCGAACCAGTTCGCCTCGACGCGGGCATGCAGCGAGTGCCAGACGAAATACCAAACGATGGTCCAGAAAATCGCATTGATCAGGATGCGCGCCGCGGACGCGCCGGCGTTGCGCGCTAGCAGCGCATACAGCCCCATCGCGCCGAGGATGAATACCAGCGGCGTTGCGAACGCAACCTGGGTCGGAATCAATTCGCCGATGAAAGCCGGGTGGAAATCCTCGATCCGAGCGCGACCGATCTGCTTGATGAAGGAGACCCATTGGTGATCGGCGTTCCAGAGGATGACCGGCGCAAAGATCGCAAGCGCGACCAGGCCGCCAAGATAAAGCCAGGGCGAAAGCAGCCAGCGCCGCAATTTCGCGACGCTCAAAAGCCAGATCACAATCGCCGGGCCGAAGAACAGCGCGGTGTATTTTGACAACAAGGCCGCCCCGACAGCGGCACCGACGGCGAGCCACCATGCGCCTTGTCCGGTCTCCAGCACTTTGGCGAGAGCAAACAGAACAAGGCACGAGGCAACCAGGAGCGGCGCGTCGGGCGTCACGATCATGGTGCCGACCGCCGCCATCAGCGTGACGTTGAGCAGGACGGTCGCGGTTGCCGCCATCTGCACGCCGCCGAACAGGATCGCGGCGGCGCGATACAACGCAAAACTCATCGGCAGCGCCAGCAGGATCGACACCAGCCGGACGCCAAGTTCGGTGTCGCCGGCGATCGTGGTGCCGAGGCGGATCACGAGCGCGACCATCGGCGGATGATCGTAATAGCCTGCCGCGAGATGCTTCGACCACATCCAGTAATAGGCTTCGTCGAAGGTCAGCGGCGTAAAGGCAGCGCCGGCCAGCCGCAGCGCGACCAGCGCCAGCACCGTGAACGCGGTGTTACGGACGAACCGCGCGTCGCTAGTGGCGTGGATTTGACGTTCGCTACCCACTAAGCCGTTATCTCGCCGGCGAACGTCAAATCCAAAGCTCCTGAAGATTATGTTGGTCTTTATCGCTTGCGCCAGACGAACAGTCCGGACATCGCGTAGTTCCACACCACGCCCATCAGCGCGCCCGCGGCACCGGCGAGCCACCAGATCGGCGCCTGGTTGTACACCGAGAACGCCACGCCGACATTGGCGAACAGGCCGACGCTGCAGACGAGATAGAACGCGAGCAGGCCACCCAGGATCGCAAATCCCCGCAGCCGCTGGTCGCGATAGGTGAGAAAATTGTTCAGGATGAAGTTGCTGGTCATGGCGACAAACGCGCCGGCGGCCTGCGCCTCGCCAAACGGAGCCTCGAATAATCTTAACGCGACGTACAGGGTACCGAGATGCACGAAAAGCCCGGTCCCGCCGACCATCGCGAACAACAGGAAGCGCAACGACACCACATCGTGGGTCAATTTCGCCAGCACCAGCCCGAGGAAGTCCAGCGCCACCGTGGAGTCGAGCTTGCTTTCGCCATGCAGACGCGAGCCGAAGCTGTAGGGTATTTCGACCGTGCGCAGCTTGCCGCGGGCGGTCGCGACGATATCGAGCAGTATCTTGAATCCCTGGGTTGAGAGCTGCGGTGCCAACTGCTCGAAGCGGTCGCGGCGGATCATGAAGAAGCCGCTCATGGGATCGGCGATGCTGACGCTCAACACGCGCTTGGCGACCTCGGTCGCGAGCGCGCTGGCGCCGGCGCGCTGCTTATTGAAGCTGTCGGCGCTGCCGCCTTCGACGTAACGGCTGCCGACCACAAGCTCCGCCTCTCCGCCTTGCAGCAGCGCCAGCATCTTGGGTAGTTGCGTCTCGTCGTGCTGCAGGTCGGCATCGATCACCGCTGCGTAAGGCGCGCTGGACGCCAAAATGCCCTCGATGCAGGCGCCGGACAGGCCCCGTCGCCCGATCCGCCGGATGCAACGGACGCGGCTATCCTGCCGCGCCAGGCCGCGCACCACCTCCCAGGTCCCGTCGGGGGAATTGTCGTCGACGAAGATGACTTCCCAGGCAATGCCTGACAGCGTTGCCTCCAGCTTGTGAAACAGCTTGGTGATGTTGTCGCGCTCGTTGAAGGTGGGAACGACGACCGAAAGCTGAAGCAAGCTTGGCGCTTGCTGACCCAAATCTTGCTTGCCCAAATCTTGCTTGTCCAAGTCTTGCGTGCCCAAGTCTTGCGTGCCCAAGTTTTGCTTGCCCAAATCTTGTTGAGCTAAGGCCTGCGGCGGGTTTTCGGGGCCCGGTCTGACGGCTTCATTCATAAGGGCCAAGCGTATATCCGCCGCCTTCCGCCGTGCCAAGGCGCAGTTCCGGGAATGCAGTGGGGAAGTTGGGCCGAAAACAGGGCCAAAAATGCCAACGACCACGAACAACAGGCGCGCGTACCTCCGGCGCAGCCGAGCTATTCAGTGGTCGTCCCAGCGCCGGAGCTATCAAGCGTCAACGTCGCCGTTATCAGTTAAATAGGGAGAATCTCTGTGTTACGCAAGGGGGCGTGCAGCCAAACCTCTCGCGTTAACTAATTGGGCACTTCCTTGATCACCGGCCCGCGGGGCGCCGGGGCCGCAGGCGCAGCCTGGACCGGTTGCTGGACCTTGGCGGGCTTTCCGAACTGCCCGATCGGTCCATATGCGAACGCGGCCACCAATACCACAGCCGCGATGATCGCCGCCAAAATGCCCGCTACCGACTGAGACGTCATACGCAACAACCCCTCGCTCCGTGGATGGATTGATATCACGGAAAGGCCGATGGCGGGAATAGGCCGCCTCAG
Organism: Bradyrhizobium sp.; assembly: GCA_049674245.1. Classification (GTDB taxonomy): domain Bacteria; phylum Pseudomonadota; class Alphaproteobacteria; order Rhizobiales; family Xanthobacteraceae; genus Bradyrhizobium. Next base: position 10,405 of record JBATYU010001085.1, read on the forward strand.
CCGGGCGCATCCACTACTTCGGCGCCTTATGCCGTACGAACGCCGTCACGATATCCTTCTGCGCCAGTTCGATCGCCTTGTTGGCGGTCGTCATATGAGCTGCCGCACCGGTGTCCGGGAACTGGATCGACAGATAATCCACCAGCGTCACGCGAAAATTCTGCCGTTCCGAGGCACAGGCGCTTGCGACATCGCGGGTGAAATCCTGTTCCGACATGTGCATGAGGTTGTCCGGCGAATATTCCTGGGCGAGACAGTTCCAATAGGAATCGCGGCCTTGCACCGCGAGCTTGTGCGCGTCGTCGAGTTCATCGGCCAGTGCGCCGGATGCCGTCATCGCCAATGCCGCCGCCATCGCCACGATACGCATGTGTTCTCCTTTTCCGACCATCCTAGCTTGCACGCCGGACCGAGGTGAAGCGACGGCCCTAGAGTTCCCCGCCGGGAACGGAACCGCGGAGTCCCAAGTGTCAACACATGAGCGCCGCGCAAGAAACATGCGCAAACCGCGATTCCAGCGTAAACATGACGGAGCCTTGTCGTTTGGTTGATTCGTAAAGCAACGGAGCCTCAGAGAATGTCGAGTAGGGACCACAACAATCCACCCGGAAAGCCCGGCCAGCGCAGCCGGAAGGCGAAGCCTGCAAGCAAGAAGCCGGATCAACGGCAGCGCCCGAAGCGGGATCAACAGCCCGATCGTCAGCTGGATGATAAAGAGCTGATCGAGGCAGCCGTCGCCTCACCTGAAACCTTCCCGATCGAATCTGAGGCTTCGACGGGAGCCTCCTTGATCGAGACAGCAGTCGTGTCAACCGAGGCCCCCTTGAAGGGCGCGCTGGTGCCGATTGACACCTTCCAGATCGGCACAGTGGTATCGCTCGACACGTTCGGGGGCGGATTTCAAACCATCGCGAACGCCTACGGAGACTACATCAGGAAGTCGCTTGATGAGACCCGATCGTTTCTCGAAAAGCTCACGGTCGTGCGGTCGCCCGACAAGGCCATAGAGGTTCAGACCGAATTCGCCAAGCAGGCCTGCGAGACCTTCCTTTCCGACTCGCATCGGATCTGGAAGCTCTACAGCGAGCTTGCCAGGCAGATCTTCAGACCCTTCGAGCGCCTCGCGACCAGGATGAGCCAACCCGCGCGCTAGGGCCTCAAGGGCGCCGCGCGAAGCAACTCTGCCAGTCCGCCCGGTAATCCCGGGCGGACTGGCCAATCGCGCTTGATTTAACTAGTCTCGCCCCCGCAAATTCTCCAATGCGACGAGACTTGACCGTGACCAAAGCCTCGGCCTCTGCCTCCAAAAAATCAGGCCATATCTACATCGGCGTCGGCGGCTGGACCTTTGAGCCATGGCGCGGCGTTTTCTATCCGGAAAAACTCACGCAGGCGAAGGAGCTTTCCTATGCCGCGTCAAAACTGACCTCGATCGAGATCAACGGCACTTATTACGGCTCGCAAAAACCGGAGAGCTTCCGCAAATGGGCGCGCGAAGTGCCCGACGGCTTTGTGTTCTCGCTGAAAGGGCCGCGCTTTGCCACCAATCGTCGTGTGCTGGCCGAGGCCGGCGATTCCGTGAAACGATTCTATGATTCCGGCGTGCTCGAGCTCTGCGATCGCCTGGGCCCGGTGCTCTGGCAATTCGCACCGACCAAGAAATTCGACGCGGCCGATTTCGGCAAATTCCTCGAACTGCTGCCGCGCAAGCTCGACGGCCGCGCGCTGCGCCACGTCGTCGAGGTGCGGCACGACAGTTTTTGCGTCCCCGAATTCGTCGCGCTGTTGCGCCAATTCGAGACGCCGGTGGTGTTCGCGGAGCACGGCAAATATCCAGCGATTGCCGACGTCGTCAGCGATTTCGTCTATGCGCGGCTGCAGAAGGGCAATGACGAGCTCAAGACCTGCTATCCGCCAAAACAGCTTGACGCCTGGGCGCAGCGGTTTTTGGCCTGGGCCGGCGGCAGCGAACCGGACGACTTGCCGCGCGTCGACAAGACCAGGCCGACGAAAGCGCCGCGCGACGTGTTCGCCTACGTCATCCATGAAGGCAAGGTGCGCGCGCCCGCCGGCGCGATGGAGTTGATCGAACGCGTGAAATGACTAATGGCCAGAAGCAAAAGGCTCTTCACCATCGGTTATGAACAGACTCCCGCCAAGGCGGTGCTGGACGAACTCGAGCACGCTGGCGTGAAGCTGTTGGTCGACGTCCGCGCGGTCGCCTCCTCGCGCCGGCCCGGTTTTTCCAAGAACCAGCTCGCGGCAGGGCTCGATGAGCGCGGCATTTCATATCTGCATCTGCGCGGTCTCGGTACGCCCAAGGAAGGGCGCCTGGCGGCGCGCAGCGGCAAGTTCGACCTGCTGCACAAGATCTACGCCAAGCACCTGAAGACGCCGCAGGCCAGGGAAGAACTCGACGAGTTGTCAGCGCTGGTGAAGAAATCCGGACCCGTCTGCATTCTCTGCTACGAGCGCGATCACCAACATTGCCACCGGCGATGGATCGCCGAGATCATCGAAGACCGCGACGGTGTCAAGGTCGAGAACCTGGCCGCGAAGCAGGCGTAAGGCTATCTCGCGTTCTCCGTCATGGCCGGGCATCGTCCCGGCCATCCACGTCTTTGGAGCCGCGATACGTTCAAGGCGGGGATGCCCGGGTCAAGCCCGGGCGTGACGAGTTGTGGTGAACGGTGCGACCATTTCACCCCTCCCCCTTAAGCCGAAACGTGCCTTCCATCATCTGCACGCAGCGTCCGCCGACATGCGCGGAAACCACGGCGCCGTTCTCCTTTCGCGCCCGCGTCAAGAGCAGGCTCGGCCGGCCCATGTCGAAACCCTGGCCGATGGCCAATCTCAGTTCGCCATCCCGCGTGCTGTCGAGATCGGCGAGCAGCGCCGCGGCAGCGACAGTGGGGCTTCCGGTGGCTGGGTCCTCGGCAAGGCCGTTTCCCCACGGGAAAAACATCCGCGCCTGCAGGTCGCAGGGCGTCTCGGCCGGCGCCACATCGCGTGTATAGATGTAGATGCCGACCGCGCCATCGCTGGACAGCACGCGGGAGAACGAGGCCGGCTCGGGCTTGGCCCGCTTCAGTGCCTCGCGCGAGGCCAATTCCGCCACCAGACATGGCATGCCGACCGATACGATAATTGGCGCATGCCGGTCGCTTCTGATGTCCGCCGCCGACAGCGAGACACTGGCCGCCGCGTGCTCGGCGGAAAACGGCGACAGCCGTTTCAGCGGCTGAGGCGCGGTGAGTTCGGCGCCGACGACGTTGCCGTCCTCCGCCAAGATTTTGACGGGCACAAGCCCGGCGATCTCCTCGAACAAAAGTCGCGCCGGCGGCCTTGGCGTCTGTGTCGCCAGCACGAAGGCGGTGCCGACGTTGGGATGGCCGGCGAACGGGACTTCGCTGTTTGCGGTAAAAATGCGCACGCGCGCGTTATTGGCGGAATCGCGTGGCGGCAACACAAAGGTAGTTTCGGCATAGTTGAACTCGGTGGCAATCGCCTGCATCTGCGCGGTCGACAGCCCGACGGCATCCAGCACCACGGCGAGCGGATTGCCGTAGAAGGCGCGATCGGTGAAGACATCTACCGTGATATAACGTCGTTGCATTCTCTACGTCCCCTAACTGCCACACCGTTGATTTTGATCTGTTGCGTTGTTATCGAAATGCGCGCGACGCCCGGTGGGGAGGGTCGCTGACGCGAGATGTGACGATGATCGCAGGAGCGCAGACGCATCCCCAAAACGCGACTACCCTGGAAGGAATCCGGGCAATCGCCTTCGATGTACAGGGCACTTGCGTGGATTTCTTCCAGCCCATTCTGCGGATGGGTCAAGCCGTAAACACGGACAAGGCCCTGGATATCGATTGGGCCGCGCTGTCGTCTGAGTGGCGCGATCTCTATCGTATCGCGCTCGACCAGGTCATCGAAGGCAAGCGGCCGTGGCTCCGGGTAGATCAGATCTACCGCGAAGCTTTGGATATATTGCTGGCGCGACGAAGCCTGTCCGGCCTTTTCACGCCCACTGAGCGAGATGAGTTGAACCTGATATGGACTCGCCTCAAACCATGGCCGGATAGCGCGGAAGGACTGGCGCGACTGCGGCGGCGTTTCATCACGGCGACTCTGTCCAATGCGGGCATGGCGGCAGTGATCGCGGTGGTCAAGCACGCGGGCCTGCCTTTCGACGCCATACTGACGGCCGAGCTCGCACGCAGCTACAAGCCCGCCCCCGCCGTTTACCAGCTCGCCGTGGATTATCTTGGCTTCCGGCCCCATGAAATCCTGATGGTTGCATGCCACAAATATGATTTGAAAGCCGCGCGAGGATTCGGGATGCGGACCGCGTTCGTGGCGCGCCCACTGGAGTTCGGCCCGGCCGCAACACCTGACACCACAGCCGAGACGTGGTTCGATTTGTATTTGGATAGCTTCGTCGCGCTTGCGGACGCCTTGGGCGCGTAACGCCTCACCCCTCCTCGCCCGCGAGCCGAAACGTACCTTCCATCATCGGCACGCAGCGGCCGCCGACATGCGCGGAAACCACGGCGCCGTTCTCTTTTCGCACGCGCGTCAAGAGCAGGCTCGGCCGGCCCATGTCGACGCCCTGCCCGATGCGCAATTTCAGCTCGCCGTCGCGTTCGTTTGCGAGGTCCGCGAGCAACGCTGCTGCGGCCACCGTAGCGCTGCCGGTGGCGGGATCCTCGGTGAGGCCGCTCGCTCCCGGGTGAAACATCCGCGCCTGCAGGTCGCAGGGTTTTTCGGCTTCCGGCACATCTCGCGTATAGAAGTAGACCTGAAAGGCGCCATCGCATGGCAAGGCCCGGGCAAACGCCGCAGCGTCGGGCCTGGCGCGCCGCAACGCATCGCGCGAATGCAACTCCGCCACCAAAAACGGCATTCCGACCGAAACGATTTGTGGCGGATGCCGGTCGGTTTTGATATCAGCCGCCGACAGCGAAATGCAGGCCGCCGTCTGCTCGGCGGAAAACGGCGTCAGCCGCTTCAGCGGCTGTGGCGCGGTGAGTTCGGCGCCGACGGCCTTGCCGTCCTCGGTCAGGATTGCGACGGGCACAAGGCCGGCGATCTCCTCGAACAAAAATCGCGCCGGCGGCCTTTTTGCCCCTGTCGCCAGCACGAAGGCAGTGCCGACATTGGGATGGCCCGCAAACGGGAGTTCGCGATTCACGGTAAAAATGCGCACCTGCGCGTCATTGGCGGAATCGCGCGGCGGCAGCACGAAGGTGGTTTCGGCATAGTTGAACTCGGAGGCGATCGCCTGCATCTGCGCGGTCGACAATCCGCCGGCATCCAGCACCACGGCAAGCGGGTTGCCGCCGAACGCGCAATCGGTGAAAACGTCCACGGTGATATAACGCCGCTGCATTCGATACTCCCTAGCCCAACTGCCACACCGTCATGGGCCGGTCATAGCCTCTCACCGCGACCTCGCCAAGCGACACCGCATCGTTGCACGCCTCGCCGAGCGCGTCGCGCACCGCGGCCGAGATCAGGAGCTGAGAGCCAAATTCCTTGTTGAGCGCCTCCAGCCGCGCGGCAAAGTTCACGGTGTCGCCGATCACGGTATATTCCTTGCGCCGGGGCGAGCCGATATTGCCGGCCACCACCTCGCCGAAGTGAATGCCGATGCCGATCCGCAGCGGCCAGCTCGCGCCCTCGTTGATGGCATCCATTGCGAGCAGCATTTCGCGCGCGGCGGCGACCGCACGGTGCGGTGCTTCCGTAGCCTCGAACGGCGCGCCGAACAGCGCAAGGAAGCCGTCTCCGAGAAATTTGTTCACGATGCCGCCATGGCGGTCGAGGATTTCCACCAGCACTGCGAATGCGCCGTCAAGCCGATCGACAACGTCCTGCGGCGAGCGCGAGCGCGCGGCGGCCGTGAAACTGCGAAAATCGACGAACATCACGGCGACGCGGCGGATGTCGCTTTCGGTGTTGGCGCCCTCGGTTATCAGCCGCTCCACGACCTGCGGCGAGACGTGCTGACCGAACAGGTTGGTGATGCGGTCGCGCGCGGTCGCAGCACGAATGCTCGCGGCAAATCCGCGCCGCAGCTGCACCCCGACCGCGCCGGCGAGCACGCCGCAGATCAGTATGATCCCGCTGAGCGCCGCGTGATAGTAGAGATCGGGAGGCGGATCGGCGCTGCCGACCGGATGATAGAGCAC
>JBATYU010001086.1:0-10722 GCA_049674245.1 Bradyrhizobium sp.
TTCCCTGCGCCCTCTGTTTTCAGAGGGTCACGGCTAAAGCAAAACTCGGGCAAATCATGCCGCGAGAATGCAGAGCTGTATCCTCTAAGCGAGGCCTTCTCTCGCGTGGTTTTCGACCCGAAGGGACTTGCCAGCCGCGAGCGGATTTGTGGTACTTTGATGAAGGTCGTCCTGTCCACTTCGCGGGGGAAGGCAATGAGGCGCAGGCAATTCGGCACATTAGCGATCGGCGCGATCGTGGCTTGGCCGCTCGCCCTGCGCGCCCAGCAGCCCGCCCGGGTTTGGCGGATCGGTTTCATGGCGCACCGGTACGAAAAGTTTTACGATCCCTTATTCGCGGGCCTCCGGGAGCTCGGCTACGTTGAAGGACAAAACCTCATCGTTGAGCGCCGATATGCCGAAGGGAACGCCGAGCGCTTCAAGGAATTTGCTGCTGAGATGGTCAGGCTGCGCGTCGATGCCATCATCGTGGTAACGACGCCAGCTGCAATGGCTGCGCGAAATGAGACCAAAACGATTCCAATCGTCCATCCTGCTGCGATCGATCCGGTAGGCACGGGCCTGATCGCGAGCTTGGCTCACCCCGGAGGCAACGTCACGGGGCTTGCAGTGCTGAATGGGGAGACAAGCGCAAAACGCGTGGAGCTGCTGCGAGAAGTGGTACCCGGTTTGTCCAACGGTGTTGTGCTCTGGAACTCCGCAAATCCCGCCAATTCCCTTGCCTGGCGGGAGACGGAAAGCGCTGGCACGAAACTGGGGGTTAAGCTCAAATCGCAGGAAGTCCGCAGCCCAAGGGATTTTGAGGACGCATTTGCGGAGATCGCCGAACAGCGTCCCGAGGTTCTGCTCGTCGTACAGGACGCGCTGACCCTGGAGTATCGAAAGGAGATCATCGACTTTGCGCTTCAGAACAAGATACCGGGCATGTATGTCGGCAAAGAGTGGGTGGATGAAGGGGGACTGATGTCCTATGGCGACCGTCTCCCCGAAAGATATCGACGCGCGGCGGATTTGGTCGACAAGGTTTTAAGGGGCACAAAACCCGCGGACTTGCCGGTGGAACAGCCCACGACGTTCGAGTTGGTCGTCAATCTGAAAACCGCAAAGGCGATCGGATTGACCTTTTCTCCAGCGTTCCTGGCGCGCGCCGATCTAGTCATTGAGTGACCCACCGCTTCCGGTAATGGCACGTTTCAAAACTCGCGCGAAGTCCATCTCGAATCCGGAATGCGCACCAAAGCGGACGTCCGCCGACCACTCTGAATTTATGGGTTCACGCCCGAGCATCCCGCGGTTCGGCGTGCCGCGGCAGATAACTGGTGGCGATCTCGGGCTGGAGGCATAGCTGGCTTCTGAATTACAGAATTTATTTTCTGATTTTCCGATTTTTCACTTGACAGCCGGGTAGAAGCAGGAATATAGCGATTTGGTCCCGCCCTCTCGAGAGGGGCGTATCGCGATCGTCACGGACGTTGGGCGCGGGATGCGACGGACGCGTTGGCGACGCAAGACGAGCGACGCCGATGCGTACAGCGAAGTCGTGTGGTCCTGATCCCCCGACGCTGGGATCAAGTTGGCGGGTCGATCCGCCAGCGACGGTGGCTAACAAGCCCGGACACCGGGGAGAGCGCGATCATAAGCCGTCGACCCATCGTGCAGGGAATGTCGGAGTGTTCCGGCGAACCTGTGGTGGCTAACTCGTGTGCTTTTTTACTTTCGCACGCGAGGCTATGGGTGCGGCGAGCACCCGGCATTCCCTGCGCCCTCTGTTTTCAGAGGGTGACGGCTAAAGCAAAACTCGGGCAAATCATGTCGCGGGAATGCAGAGCTGTATCCTCTAAGCTAGGCCTTCTCTCACGCGGATCGCGTTGTTATCGTGCGGCCTAACAAAAGGAAGAAACGCGATGCAGGGAGTGGAGCAAGATTCAGGCCTTTCCGGCAAGGTCGCGCTGATCTCCGGCGGCGGCGCGGCTGACGATGGCATCGGCAACGGCCGCGCAGCGGCGATTTTGCTGGCGCGCGCAGGTGCCAAGGTGGTGGTCGCCGATCGCGATCTCAAATCGGCCGAGCGCACGGTCGAAATGATCGCGGCCGAAGGCGGCTCGGCGGCGGCGCTCGCCTGCGACGTCACCAAGGAAGCCGATTGCAAAGCCCTGGTCGATGCCACCGTCGACCGTTTCGGCCGGCTCGACTTCCTCGACAACAATGTCGGCATCGGCAGCCGTGGCAGCGTGGTCGACGAGAAGGCTGAGGAATACCGGCGGGTGATGCAAATCAATGTCGAGAGCATGTTCCTGCTCTCGAAATACGCTATTCCCGCAATGATCAAGACCGCCCACGGCGGCGCCATCGTCAACATCTCCTCGATCTCGGCGCTGCGGCCGCGCGGGCTCACCACCTATACGACCTCGAAAGCCGCGGTGATCGGCCTGACCCGGGCGATGGCGGTCGATCATGGCCGCGACAACATCCGCGTCAACTGTATCTGCCCGGGGCCGATGTACACGCCGATGGTCTATGCCCGCGGCATGAGCGAAGCCGCGCGCGCCCAGCGCACAAAAGCCTCGGTGCTGAAACTGGAAGGCACCGGCTGGGACGTCGGCCACGCCGTCAAGTTCCTGCTCAGCAATTACGCGCGCTACATCACCGGCCAGGTGCTGGTGGTCGATGGCGGCGTGACCTTGCAGGCGCCGGAGCGCGAGTCACAAGATCACTAGCGTGGGATGACCTTTCTTCGAACAGTCATCCCACGCTATCTTGTTATTTGAGCATGATCATTTTCGGAAAACCGGTTCTCACTTTTCCGGATCATGCTTTAGCAAAAAGGGAAACAGCATGGCCCGCCTGCCCTATCTCGAGGCCGACCAGGTCGCGCCGGAATATCGCGACATGCTCAAGCGCAACACCAATCTGCACAAGCTGCTGGTGAACTCGCCCGACATGGCGCGCGCCTTCAACGGCGTCGGCAGCTATATCCGCTTCAAGAGCAAGCTCGATCCGCGGCTGCGGGAACTTGCGATCCTGCAAGTCGGCTGGCTCGAGAAGTCGGAATATGAATTCACCCACCATGTGAAGATCGGCAAGGAGTTCGGCGTCACCGACGAGGACATCGCAGCACTCATGATCGAGACGGAGGGCATTCAGTCGAGGCTTGAGCCGCTCGCCAGGGCGATCCTGAAAGGCGCGCGCGAAATGGCGCGGGAGCTTGAGATGTCGATGACGACCTTTGCCGAGATCAAGCGGCATCTTTCCAATGAGGAGATGGTCGATCTCGTGGTCACCATCGCCTTCTATTGCGCCGTGGTGCGCGTGCTGGCGACGATGAAGATCGACAACGAGCCCGCTTACAAAGAGGTGCTGCAGCAGTACCCGATCCCCGGAGTGAACTGAGATGCGTCTGAAAGACAAGGTCGCCATCGTCGTCGGCGCCGGGCAAAGTCCCGGCGAAGGCATCGGCAACGGCCGCGCCACGGCGCTCACCTTCGCGCGCGAAGGCGCCAAAGTGTTATGCGTTGATCATAACCTTGCGTCGGCGCAGGAAACAGTCGACATGATCGCCGAGAAGCAAGGCTCGGCGTTGGCCTTCAAGGCCGACGTCACCAAAAATGCCGAGATCAAGGCGATGGTGGCGGACGCGCATGGCCGCTGGGGCAAGATCGATATCCTGCACAACAATGTCGGCGTCAGCCTTGCGGGCGGCGATGCCGAACTGCTCGATATCACCGAAGAGGCGTTCGACCGCTGCGTCGCGATCAACCTCAAGAGCTGCATCCTCGCCGCCAAGCATGTGATCCCGATCATGCGGCAGCAAAACAGCGGCGTCATCATCAACATCTCCTCGATGGCCGTGATCACCACCTACCCCTACGTCGCCTACAAGGCGACGAAGTCGGCGATGGTCGCCTTCACCGAGCAACTCGCCTACCAGAACGCATCGTACGGCATCCGCGCCAATGTCATCCTGCCGGGGCTGATGAACACGCCGATGGCGGTCGACACCCGCGCCCGTGAATTCAGGAAGACCCGCGCCGAGGTCGAGGCCGAACGCGACAGCAAGGTGCCCTTGCGCAAGAAGATGGGCACCGGCTGGGACGTCGCCAACGCCGCGCTGTTTTTGGCCTCGGATGAAGCGAACTTCATCACCGGCGTGACGCTGCCGGTCGACGGCGGCGCCAGCGTGCGGCGGGGTTAGGCGACAACTACCGAGCCTTGGCTAGCCGGCTGTGCTTGGCGCCGTAGGCGAAATAGATCACGAGCCCGATCGCAAGCCACACGGCGAGGCGAAGCCAGGTATCGAGCGGCAGGCCGAACATCAGAAACACCGAGGTCGCAGCGCCCGCCGGCGCCACGATCCAGATCAGCGGCGCCCTGAATGGACGCGCCAATGCGGGATCGGCGATCCGCAACACCAGCGTCGCCACCGAGACCACCGCGAAGGCGAACAGCGTCCCGATGCTGACGAGTTCTCCGACCAGGCCGATCGGCAACAGCCCGGCGAGGACGGCAGCCACCGCCCCGGAGCCGATGGTCGCAACATGCGGGGTGTGGAAGCGCGGATGGATTTTCGCCGCCGCCTTTGGCAGCAGCCCGTCATGCGCCATGGCGCGGAAGATTCGGGGCTGGCCCAAGAGCGACACCAGGATCACCGAGGTCAGGCCGAGCACGATCCCGAGCTTGATCAGTGGCGCGAGCCAGCCGATGCCGGCGGCATCGATCCCGACCGCGATCGGGTCCGGCACGTTCAATTTGTCGAACGGCACGATCCCCGTGAGCACCAAGCCGACCGCGACATAGAGCAGCGTGCTGATGACGAGCGAGCCCAAAATGCCAATCGGCATGTCGCGGCTCGGCGACTTGGCTTCCTGCGCGGCGGTGGAAACCGCGTCGAAGCCGATGAAGGCAAAGAACACGACGGCCGCGCCGCGGAGCACGCCCGACCAGCCATAGACGCCCGTGCCGGCGTTGGGCGGAATGAAATGCCCATCGGGATTGGCCGACGTCACCCAGTTCGCCGTCGAGAAGGCGGGGGCCGCGAGGATGATGAACAGGATGATGACCGCCAGCTTGACGGCCACAATGATGTCGTTGATACGAGCAGATTCCCGGATCCCGATGACCAATAACGACGTGATCACGACGATCACCAGCATCGCCGGCACATTCAGAACGGCGCCGGTCGCGCTCCATGCATGGGTGGCGGCGTCGAAGCTGAGCGGCGCGGAGACAAACCGCGCCGGTACGACCAGGCCGAAATCCCTGGCAAAACTTACGACATAGGCGGACCAGCCGATCGCCACCGTCACCGCGCCGACGGCGTATTCGAGGATCAGGTCCCAGCCGATGATCCAGGCGACGAGTTCACCGAGCGTCGCATAGGCAAAGGTGTAGGCGCTGCCGCAGATCGGCACGGTCGAGGCCATCTCGGCATAGCAAAACCCGGCGAACGCGCAAGCGATCGCGCCGAGCAGGAACGACAGCGTGATCGCGGGGCCAGCGTTGGCGGCGGCAGCATGGCCGGTGAGCACAAAAATGCCGGCGCCGATGATGCCGCCAACCCCCAGCGCGACCAGATTTAGCGCCGATAGCGTGCGCCGTAAGGGCCGAACTTCCGCATCGACGCTCGCCTGGGCCGCTTCCGCCACCAGCTCGACCACGGATTTTCTCGCCCACACATCCGTCAAGATTCTGGCCTTCCGGAAATATCCGAAGCAATCAAGACCGCTAACCGCGATGGCGCAAGACAATTAGTAGCTGATCCTCCAGATCGTTCCGTTGCCGTCTTCCGAAACAAGCAAGGCGCCGTCGCGCGCGACGGCAACGCCGACCGGACGGCCCCATACTTCGGAGCCGTTGACGACAAATCCGGTAACGAAGTCCTCGTATTCGCCGGTCGGCACACCATCCTTCAAGCGGATGCGAATAACCTTGTAGCCGGTCAGCTTGGATCTGTTCCAGGAGCCGTGCTCGGCCGCAAAAGCATCGCCGCGATATTGTGCGGGAAAATTGCTTCCCTCGTAGAACGTCAGGCCGAGCGATGCCGAGTGCGCCTGGAGCAATACATCGGGTATCGTGACCTTGCGCTTCAGATCGGGACGCTCGCCCCTGTGCCGGGGGTCTTGGTTGCCGCCGATGTAGAACCAGGGCCAGCCATAGAACGCATTTTCCCAGATCCGGGTCACGTAATCGGGCACCAGGTCGTCACCAAAGCCGTCGCGTTCGTTGGTGGAGCACCAGGGCGCGCCGCTCTGCGGCTGGACCGCAAGGCCGACGCAATTACGGATTCCGGTGGCAAATATTTTCTTGTCTTTGCCATCGGGATCGAACGACAACACCGCCGCGCGATCGGCCTCATAACCCCAGGCGGCACCCACCGTATGCCCCCGGCTCCATGCCTTAAGCCCTCCGGGAGGCGTGCCCAGCTCCTCGCCGTCATTGCCGGCCGATCCCACCGAGACCAGCATGCGCTTGCCGTCGGTCGTAAAGGCGATGTCGCGGGTCGTATGACCGCCTCCACGCGGAAGATTGGCAACGACGGTTTCGGGTGGCGTCGAGGCCTTCAGGTCGCCGGAATGGTAGGCAAAGCGCACGACGCTGTCGGTGTTGGCGACATACATCCATTGCGGGTTGTCACCAGGCGGGAAGAACGCAATTCCAAACGGGCTGTGAAGGCCGCTCGCAAAGACCTCGTTCGCGACCGGCTTTGCCGCGCCATCCGCGCTGCGCAGAACGCGAATGCGGCCCGCGCGCGTTTCGGCAACAAGGATATCTCCATTTGGCGCGACCCGGATGATGCGAGGTCCACTCAATCCCTCCGCAAACAATTCGACCTTGAAGCCCGGCGGCACTTGCGGCGCCGCGTCGGGAGGTCTCGGGACGACGCGGGAGAACTTGGCTGCCGAGGATGTCGCGCCGGGCTTCGGCAAATCCTCAGGCTTGATCAGGCGGATCGTACCGGGCTTGTCGTGCTGCCAGTCGCCGAACGCTTCCTTGCCCCGCAGCGATTGCGCCGCCGCCGTACCGCCGAGAGTTGCGACGAACAAGAGTGCGGTTATCGAAGTTTTTTTCATTTTTCCCCGCGGACTGTCCACACACAGCTCATGATTACCGTCTCGCCGTGCTCGTGTTGATCACTTTGCCCTGATGTCAGGATGACTAAGCCTGCCCGGCACCGTAGCACCGAACCTGATTTTCTGGCACAAAGCCCCGGGCTGCACGGAGGTCAAGCAAATGCGTACCAAGGGATCTGACCTTCTGGTTGCCGCGCTGGAAAACGAAGGCGTTCAGCGAATTTTTGGGCTCCCCGGCGAAGAGAACCTCGACGTCGTCGAGTCCTTGCGGAAGTCGCGAATTGAGCTTGTGCTCACCCGCCACGAACAGGCGGCCTCCTTTATGGCAGCGACACAGGGACGTCTGACCGGGTTGCCGGGCGTCTGTCTCTCCACCCTCGGACCGGGAGCCCTGAATTTCACGACGGGTGCGGCCTACGCCTATCTCGGCGCCATGCCTATGGTCATGATAACAGGGCAGAAGGCGATCAAGAGTGCGCGCCAGGCGCGGTTTCAACTCGTCGACATTGTCGGCGCGATGCGACCGCTGACCAAGATGACGCGGCAAATCATATCCGCCGATTCCATTCCCTCGCTGGTCCGCGACGCGTTCCGGGTCGCCACGGAAGAACGGCCGGGGCCGGTCCATCTCGAGCTTCCCGAGGACATTGCCGCGGAAGCCAGCACCGCTTCGCTGATCCGGCCGCATCCAATCGCCAGGCCCGTCGCCTCGCCCGCGGCGCTAAAAAGCGTCGTTGATCTGATACTGGGCGCGAAACGTCCGCTGGTCATGATCGGCGCCGCAGGTAATCGGCCGCGGCTCGTCGAAGCGCTTTCCGATTTTGTCCGCAGAGCACAGATCCCGTTCTTCAATACCCAAATGGGAAAGGGCGCGGTGACGGGCAATTCCGAATTATATCTTGGCACTGCGGCGCTGTCCGAACGCGACTACGTCCACGATGCAATCGAACGTGCCGATCTCATCATCGCCATCGGTCACGACACGGTCGAGAAACCGCCGTTCCTGATGGGTGAAGCCCGCTCGGGGCCCAAGGTCGCCTATGTCGGCTACGTTTCGGCGACGGTGGAGGAGGTTTTCCACCCCGATGTCGAGCTGATCGGCGACATCGGGACCAGCGTGACTGCGCTAGCGGATGCATTATATCAGCGCGTGAAACCCAATCCGGAATTCTTAAGGCTGCGGGACGATATTCACGCCCATATCAACGAGCGAGCCAACGACGGCCGCTTTCCCGTAATTCCCCAGCGTCTCGTGCACGACGTTCGCAGCGTCACCCCGGAAGACGGGATCGTCTGCCTCGACAATGGCATGTACAAGATCTGGTTTGCACGCAACTATCGCACCACCATCGCCAATACGTTGCTGCTCGACAACGCGCTGGCGACCATGGGCGCCGGTCTTCCTTCCGCTATCGCGGCCAAGTGCCTCAATCCGCAAAAGCGTGTCCTCGCCATATGCGGCGACGGAGGCTTCATGATGAACAGCCAGGAACTGGAAACCGCGGTCCGTCTGAAACTCGACCTCGTCGTTCTCGTGATCGAAGATTTTGCTTACGGAATGATCCGCTGGAAGCAGGCGGTCGACAAATTCCCCGATTTCGGAATGACGTTCGGAAATCCGGACTTCGTTGCCTACGCGGCCTCCTATGGCGCGCGCGGACACCGGATCACCGCCGCCTCGGATCTGGTTCCGACCTTGCAGGACGCGTTCAAGCTGGGCGGCGTCCATTTGGTGGTCGCGCCGGTCGACTACAGCGAAAACACGCGCGTGCTGGTCAATGAACTCAGCGGACGCGGACCGGTCCACCCATGAGCTGAAGCCGCTTAAGTCCGCGCGACCGGATGCGCGATCGACGACGTGGCCGTGTGTACCTGCCTGATCGTGGTAGCCGTCGCCAGTGCAACCGCGACGCCAAAGGCAATACTGAGTGCCATAAAGACGAATTTCGGGCCCATGGTGTGGCCTCCCATTTCCATCTCCACCCGGCC
Source organism: Bradyrhizobium sp. (assembly GCA_049674245.1). Classification (GTDB taxonomy): domain Bacteria; phylum Pseudomonadota; class Alphaproteobacteria; order Rhizobiales; family Xanthobacteraceae; genus Bradyrhizobium. The sequence continues at coordinate 9,057 of JBATYU010001086.1, forward strand.
GGCATATGGGCGGCCGGTGCGGCGATTCAAACCCCCGGGCGGAACGCAACCAACGAACAGGATCGCGTTCCCGGCGAGTTATTTCCCCCTCCTACTCAAGCTATTGAAAACACCGCATTCCACCTTAACGGTGCATGAACCATATCCGCGCGCGGCGGTTCATTGCGCGGAACCCGTTCAAAAAATTATTGTATTTGATCGGAACCGGCACCACGCGACGGAGTTGTTTCGCTCGTGCGAAGTCGCGCCGGGTTCCAATTCAGATAGCTGCTATCTTATTGCTTGATTTGGCATTTTTAAGAAGCTTCTATGACTGAACATTGCCGCGTTGGTTTCGATTCGCCGGGTGCATTTGCTGGGGGGAATTTCATGAGCGATCTTGATCCCGGAGCCGCCACACCCCTCCGTCCCGTCCCGAAGCGAAAACCAAACGGCGACCAGGCGCCGGATTCGCGGCAAGATTTGTTGCACGCGCTGCAGGCGATGCGCAGCGGCGACTTCTCGGTGCGAATGTCGGGCGATCAGCTCGGGATCGACGGCAAGATCGCCGATACCTTCAACGAGATCATCGCGGCCAACCAGCGCATGGCGCAACAGCTCGAGCGCGTCGGCCAGGTTGTCGGCCGCGAAGGCAAGACGCGGCAGCGCGTCAAGTTCGGCCTCGCCTCCGGCTCATGGGCCGACATGGAGGGCTCCGTCAACACGCTGATCGACGATCTGTTGTGGCCGACCCGCGAAGTGACGCGCGCGGTCGCCGCGGTTGCGCAAGGCGACCTGCTGCAAACCGTGCAGCTTGACGTCGACGGCCGCCCGCTGGGCGGCGAATTCCTGCAGTCGGCCAACATCGTCAACACGATGATCAAGCAGCTTAGCGTGTTCACTTCCGAAGTGACGCGCGTGGCGCGCGAAGTCGGCACCGAAGGCAAGCTCGGCGGTCAGGCCCAGGTGCCGGAAGTGACCGGCGTGTGGAAGGATTTGACCGAGAGCGTCAACTCGATGGCCAACAACCTGACCGGTCAGGTTCGCAATATCGCCGAGGTGACGATCGCGGTCGCCAACGGCGACCTCTCCAAGAAGATCACGGTCGACGTTCGCGGCGAGATTCTGCAGCTGAAGGAAGCCATCAACACGATGGTCGATCAGCTCCGCTCCTTCGCTTCCGAAGTGACACGTGTTGCGCGCGAGGTCGGCACCGACGGCAAGCTCGGGGGACAAGCGATCGTGCCGGGCGTGGCCGGCACCTGGAAGGACCTGACCGACTCGGTGAACGCGATGTGCGGCAACCTGACCGCACAGGTCCGCAATATCGCCAACGTCACCACCGCGGTCGCCCGCGGCGACCTCTCGCGCAAGATCACGGTGGACGTGCGGGGCGAAATTCTGGAACTGAAAGACACCATCAACACGATGGTCGACCAGCTCAACTCGTTTGCCTCGGAAGTGACACGCGTCGCCCGCGAAGTCGGTACCGAGGGCAAGCTCGGCGGCCAGGCCCAGGTGCCTGGAGTGGCCGGCACCTGGAAGGATTTGACCGACAACGTCAACTTCATGGCAAGCAATCTGACGGCCCAGGTGCGCAACATCGCCGACGTCGCCACCGCGATCGCCGGCGGCGACCTCTCCAAGAAGATCACGGTGAACGTTTCGGGCGAGATCCTTCAATTGA
>JBATYU010001087.1:0-4466 GCA_049674245.1 Bradyrhizobium sp.
GTGCCGAGACCGGCGGTCCTGGGGCTGTTTGGCCGGACGCCTCCGGCCGATGACGCTGCGCCGGCTGCCGCCCTGCCGGCGCCGAAGCCGAAGCCGAAGCGCCCGACGACGTTCGGCGAATATCTGCGGGACGTCGGCGACGTCGTGCATAGCGGCACCGTGCGCGTGGTGGGAAGCGACGACAGCACCGATTTCTACACCATCCCGCTGACCCAACAGACGCTGCGGCCGGGCACGGTCTACGCCGACCCCTACGGCCACGTGATGATGCTCGTGCATCGCGTGCCTGAGTTGAACGGCATCCCGGGCGTCTTCCTCGCCGTCGACGCCGAGCCCGATGGATCGATCACACGCAAGCGCTTCTGGCGCGGCAATTTTCTGTTCGTGCACGATCCCGCGCTCGGTAGCCCCGGCTTCAAGCACTTCCGGCCGATCGTGCGCGACAAGGGCGGCGCGTTGCGGCGGCTGGCCAACGCCGAAATCACCAACAATCCGAGTTACGGAGATTTTTCGCTCGAGCAGTCGCAGATGAGGGCCGAGGATTTTTACGATCGGATGGATGACGTGATGTCCCCCGAGCCGCTCGATCCCGTGAAAGCGATGACGGATGCCATCGCGAGCCTCAACGAGCAGGTGAAGACGCGCGTCACTTCGGTCGAAAACGGACGAAAATATCAGGAGAAGCAGCCCGGCGAGGTGGCGATGCCGAACGGCCCCTCGATCTTCGAGACCAGCGGCCCCTGGGAAGATTACTCCACGCCGGCGCGCGATTTCCGTCTCTTGATCGCGATCGATGTGGTGCGGGGATTTCCCGATCGCGTCGTACGGCGGGCGGCGCGTTACGCGATGCCGAGCGGCAAGAGCGCCGAGGACATGAAAAGCGAGTTGCAGGGCGTGCTCGCCTCCGAGCTTGCCTCGCGCAAAATATCCTATACCCGCAGCGATGGCTCGCAGTGGACGCTGTCCCTCAAACAGGTCCTCGATCGAGCGACGGATTTCGAGATGGCCTACAACCCCAACGATTGCGCCGAGTTGCGCTGGGCCGCGCCGGAAAACAGCGAGGAGGCATCGACCTGCAAGCGGCATGCGCCGCAGGCGCAACGCGCGAAGATGTCGTCGGACTACCGCGGCTGGTTCCGCGAGCGGCACTGGCCGACGCATAACACGTAGCCGAACTTCTGGAATCTCGACAAGTCGGAGTAAGGGCAGGCGGAGCGATGTCGCGCCGAAAATCCACCTCCGTCATTTTGGCAAACGGCGCCGCTCCCTAAAGCGGCGCCGTTTGCGCTTGTCGCCCGAATGATCCGCATCAGCTAAGGCTTGACAATCGTGTAAGCCATGACTTACCGTTAGCCATGGCTTACGGAAACGCATTAGCGGTGCTGGCCGATCCGACGCGGCGAAAGGTATTCGAGCGGCTGCGCGGCGGCCCGCGTCCGGTCAACGTGCTTGCGGCCGGACTGCCGGTCTCGCGGCCGGCGGTGTCGCAACATCTGAAGGTCCTGAAACAGGCTGGGCTCGTTGAGGAACGCAGCGAGGGCGTGCGCCGCATCTACTCGTTGCGCCGCGAAGGGCTGGTGGAATTGCGCGCATGGCTCGACAGTTTCTGGGGCGATGCGCTCGAGGCATTCAGGCTGGAGGCTGAAAGATCCCATCCCACCAGGAAGAGGAACACATGAACGAGAGAGTTGTCATTGCGCCGGTGCGCAAAACCGTTCGCGTCAAGGCGCCGATCGATCACGCCTTCGAAGTCTTCACCAGCGGCCTGACGCGCTGGTGGCCGCATGACCATGGTGTCGGCAAGAAACCGATCAAGACAGTGCGGATGGAGCCGCGGCTCGGCGGGCGCTGGCTCGAGATTGCCGAAGACGGCACCGAGACCTCAGTCGCTACCATCACGGTGTGGGAGCCGCCGCATCGGCTGGTGCTGCTCTGGCAGGTCAATGCGCAGTGGAAGCCGGACGTCGCCATGAAGTCGGAGGTCGATGTGCGTTTTGCCGCGGATGGGCCGAACGCGACCAGTGTCGAGCTCGTGCATCACAAATTCGAAACCATGGGTGACGAGGCAGGCCGCTCGATGCGCAAGGATGTCGACGGCGGCTGGCCGGGCCTGATCGAGCGCTTCGTGCAGGAAGCCGAGCGGAGCAAGAGCTGAGGTTGAACATCAACAAGCGCAGGAGAGATCGTCATGTCGGCATTTACAATCCATTCCATTCCCGGCAGCCCGTTTGGGCGCGCGGTGTTGGCAGCGCTGCATGAAAAGGGCGTACCTTGCCGGTTTTCGATGGTGACGCTGGGCGCGCTGCGCGCGCCGGAACACCTGGCCCGTCATCCCTTTGGCCGGGTGCCGGTGCTGGAGCACGACGGATTCATGCTTTACGAGACCCAGGCCATCCTGCGCTACATCGATCGCGTGCTGCCTGAGCCCGCGCTCACGCCGGCCGATCCAAAGCGCGCCGCGCGCATGGACCAGGTGATGAACGTGAACGACTGGTACCTGTTTCATGATGTCGGCAATGTGATCATCTTTCACCGCGTGATCGGCCCGCGCGTGATGGGGCGTGCGCCGGACGAAGCGGCGATCGCGGTCGCGATGCCGAAGGCGCTTACTGTATTCAATGAACTCGCGCATCTGCTCGGCGATATGCCCTTTTTTGCCGGAGACACGGTGTCGCTTGCCGACCTCATGGTCGCGCCGGCGGTGGAATTCTTTACGCTCACGCCCGAATGGTCCGATCTCGGCGCGCCGCACGCCAATCTGGTGGCGTGGCTCGAGCGAATGCAGGAACGGCCCAGCATGAAAACGACGACGTGGGAGCGCGTGTCGGAGTTGGCCCAAGCGGCGTGACAAAGCGGCGTGATCGGGCGGTACGAAATGCCGTCAGATCGGGTGAGCCTGCAAATGCTCCAGCAGTAATTCGCTGACGCGATCGGGCACCTGGTCGGCTGCGAAAGGCCCGACGCCGGGAAGGATTTCGAAACGGTAGGGCGCGGCGATGAAATCGACCGTGCCTTCGGCCGCTGGCCGCCCGACGGTATCGTCGGCATCGCCCCAGATATAAAGCGTCGGCACGCGGATCGGGCCGAGCGGCCCGCGAATCGCGCCGCGGGCGCGATACCAGGCGAGGGCTGCTTCCATCGCTTGCTTGTTGCCGAGCACGGCAAGATGCCCTGATATCGCCGCCTGCGGCATGCCGTTGGCGGCGAGCCGCTCGCGCAGCCATTTGCAATCGTCGGCCAGCACGGTATCGGCCGCATTGGGCTCGAGAAACGCCTTGTGGTGGCGCGAGCGATGCGCCTGATCGCCATCAGGCATTTGCAGCGCGCGATTGAAGGCGTTTGGATGCGGCCGCGACAGCACGGTGAGCGAGGCGATCCGCTGCGGCGTGCGATCGGCGAGCGCCCAGGCGATGCTGCCGCCCCAGTCGTGACCGACCAGATGAAAGCGTGCCTCGCCATAGCCTGCCGCCTTAACGATCGCCATTGCGTCATCCATCAAGCGGTCGATGTGGTAGTGCGAGGCATCGCACGGATCGGGGCGAGCGGTGGGCGAATAGCCGCGCTGGCTCGGGGCGATCGCGCGATAGCCCGCGTCGCCGAGCGCTGCGACCTGCGCGCGCCAGCAATGCATCGATTCGGCAAAGCCATGCAGCAACAGCACCAGCGGCGCGCCGACCTCGCCGGCGAGCAAGGCGTCAAAGGTGAGGTGAGGGGCGATGGTGATTTTGTCGAGCGAGGGCATAGGCAACTCTAGGCGAATCTTGTCAAATTGCCGAGCCGTGGTGCGAGAATATTCTTCGCAAACGATGCGGAGAATACAAGGGCTTATCTCCGCATGGGATAAGTCATCGGCTACTTGAAGGTGTGACGTTAGCTGGCGTTGGAGGAAATGAGGCGGTACTTTCGACGGATCTCGCCGGGACCGGCGTTTCATGGGAGCTATACGGACTCGTGAATTTATCTAGCGTCTGACTTTGCCTAGGTTCGCGGGCTCAATCTGGGGAGCCAGCAATGATCAAGGATGACATCGTGGCCGAGGGGCGAGCTGTTGAGTGCTCCAGTTTCGCATGATCACTCATGTAACGACGGCGCAGTCGCTGGATATCGGCGACGTAGATGGTCATACGGCGTCGCTGGCGCGCTTCTCCGGACTTGCGTTTTTTCCGGAGGGTGGAGTTGCTACGGCTTACTTCGCGAGCTTGGCTGATTATACAAATGGAGCCGGCACGTTTACCCTGTATCCCATTCTCAGTTTCGATGACGGGTCAGCTCTTTGGCTCAAGTCGAGTGGGACGGCGACCGTCGAAGGCGCAAAAACCCATTTCGTTGGTAAGCTCGCAGTTGTCGGCGGCAAAGGCCGGTTCGAGGGCGCGACGGGAGACGGCACGCTGACCGGAACTCGGTATACTTCGCTATCCGTCGGCGCCGACCTGGTAAGTGATTACACCGTCAATCTAAGGAAATAG
>JBATYU010001088.1:0-2012 GCA_049674245.1 Bradyrhizobium sp.
TGCCGTAGAGATCCGAGCTCACCGAGGCCTGCCGCGCCGCCATCCAGTTGACGTTGCCGCGCAGCGTATTGATCTCGCCATTATGCGCGATCATCCGGTACGGATGCGCCAGCGACCAGGTCGGGAAAGTGTTGGTCGAGAACCGCTGATGCACCAGCGCCAGCGCGCTGGCGAAGTCCGGCTCGTGCAGGTCGGAATAATATTTGCCGAGCTGGTCGGCCAAAAACATGCCCTTGTAGATCACGGTGCGGCACGACAGCGAAACCGGGTAATAGCCGGCCAGCCCACGGTCGCGGCGCTGATAGATCGCCTGCGAGATCGACTTGCGCAGGATGTAGAGCCGGCGCTCGAATTCATCGTTGGTCTTCGCCGCGCCGTTGCGCCCGATGAACACCTGCATATGCGTAGGCTCGGTCGGCTTCACGGTTTCGCCGAGCGAGGAGTTGTCGGTCGGCACCTCGCGCCAGCCAAGCAGCATCAGGCCCTCGGCCTTGATCTGTTGGGCGATGATGCCCTTGATGACGTTACGCCACGCCGTTTCCTTCGGCATGAACAGCGCGCCGACGGCGTATTCGCCGGGCTTTGGCAGCTGGAAGCCGATCTCGGCCGCCTTGCGCACAAAGAAGGCGTGCGGAATCTGCACCAGGATGCCGGCGCCGTCGCCGGCGCGCGGATCGGCGCCGACCGCGCCGCGATGCTCGAGGTTGCAGAGGATGTTGAGCGCGTCGGAGATGATCTTATGCGACTTCTTGCCCTTGATATTGGCGATGAAGCCGACACCGCAGGAATCCTTCTCCAGCGAAAGATCGTAGAGGCCTTCGGCCGGCGGACGCCAGTCATGCTCGCGCGCCGGTCCCTCACACGTAACGTCCGGTTTCGAGGCCACAGTCGCCGACAGCGCATCTGTCACGATGTTTTCGCGCTCGAATTCCGACCCGCTCATGTTACGTCCTCTTGATCCGGCAACCTCGTCTTTGGCGCACCTTGGGCGTTCCGCGGCACCCTCCGGGCCACCGCTCGTCCTAAGCGAGCCGCATTTTCAGAATTCAGGCTAGCGTCCTAGACGACGGCCCCGCCTGGACCTTCTCGGCGCTGGGCGCCTATCACGCGCTGCAATCCCCGTGCCGGGATCGCTTCGAAATTGAGACAGCGGCACTGTCCTATCCGCGACAATGCCAAATTTTTCTTTATCACACAAGCACGTGAAAGTCGCGTTTTCGATGGCAGCGCTGTGGTCGCTAGGGGATTTGAGGCAAGCGCGCCGCGATCCGGCCCAAGGACCGCCGAATTCGAACAGGAAACTCATCCAAGACGATTCCCGTAAGCATAGCGGGCGCGAGAGAGCGAAAAAGCTCTGGCGGCGGGGTCTTACAGGAGCGATGGCGATGAAGCTGTTCACATGGGCCGTGGCGTCCGGGCTGATTGTCGCGGCGTCAACCGCGAATGCTCAAATGCTGGCGCCGAATGAGGCCGGCAGGGCGCACTATCAGGCAACATCCGACGTCCAGGGTCCCAGTCCCTACGCAGGGATGCCGCCGCAGGCGCCGGGCTACGGTCCGGCCTTGCTGCCACCGCAGGAGGTCTACGCGGTCTTGCGCGACAACGGTTTTTCGCCGCTCGGGATCCCGCACCAGCGCGGCTACGTCTATGTGATCGCGGTCGTCGATCGCGTTGGCGAAGACGGTCGGCTGATTATCGACGGCCGCAATGGCCAGATCATCCGCTTCATGCCGACATTCCGGACGGGCGGCTACTATGGTGAGGATTATCGGTCGCCCTATGGCCCGGCAGAGCCAGGGCCCTATGGCGCACCGGGCCGAGAGCCCTACGGCGCAGAGGGTTCAGGGCGCTATGGCGCACCGGGCCGAGAGCCCTATGGCACGGAAGGTCCGGGTCCCTACGGCGGCGCGGGCCGAGTGCCCTACGGCGTGGCCGGTCCGAGACCCTATGGCGCCGTCGGTCCGGGCGCGGATGCAGGGTCGCCGCCGCTGACCAATGTTAGAGGCGTGCCG
>JBATYU010001089.1:0-9164 GCA_049674245.1 Bradyrhizobium sp.
GCTTTATAACAACTAACATCCGTGGTTATGAGTCCCGGCCTGCGCCGGGACGACGGGAGACCGAATCTTAACGAATAGTTGATAGGCGGAAGGGTCGCCTTACTGGGCGGCGTTTTTGGATCTTTCACCGTGGCCGCGATGGACGCTCAAGCCGCAAGCCCCCTGCCCTCAAGCTTCCTCGCGCGCCTGCGATCGAAGTTGGCCGGCGCCAGCAGCGAAGCGTCGGTGACGCAGCGGCTGGCCGGAACGATCTTCATCATCCGCGTGGTCAGCGCAGGCCTCGCCTATCTCTCGCAGATCCTCTTGGCGCGCTGGATGGGCGGCTCGGACTACGGCGTCTATGTCTATGTCTGGACCTGGGTGCTGCTGCTCGGCAGCATGATGGATTTCGGCATCTCGGCGTCGGCGCAAAAAATCATCCCGGAGTACCGCACCGCAGGCGAACACGCGCTGCTGCGGGGCTTCCTTGCCGGCAGCCGCTGGATGACGTTCGCGGTGTCTTCGGCGGCCTCGCTGCTGCTGGCTTGTGTCGTGAAAGCTCTCGCGCCATGGATCGAGGCCAATGCGATTGTGCCGCTCTACATCGGCTGCATCACGCTGCCGGCCTTTGTCGTCGCCAACACCCAGGACGGCATCGCCCGCTCGCACGACTGGATGCGGCTCGGCCTGATGCCGCAATTCATCCTGCGCCAGGCATTGATCATCGGCATCACCGCCGGCGCTGTTGTGCTCGGCTTTAATCTCGGCGTGACGGCGGCGATGATCGCGAGCGCAGGAGCGGTGTGGATCGCGATGATCGGGCAGATGCTGGTGCTGAACCGGCGCTTGGCCCTCCATATCGAACCGGGCGCAACGGCCTATGATTTCCGCGGCTGGCTTTCGATCTCGCTGCCGATCCTCCTGGTCGAGAGTTTTTATCTGCTGTTGTCCTACACCGACGTGCTGGTGCTGCAGCAATTTCGTACCTCCGAAGAGGTCGGCGTCTATTTCGCGGTGGTGAAGACGCTGGCGCTGGTGTCGTTCATTCACTACGCGATGTCGGCGACCACGGCGCACCGTTTTGCCGAATATCACGCGCTCGGCGACAAGGATCGCCTGTCGGCCTATGTCGCCCACGCCATCAACTGGACGTTCTGGCCGTCGCTCGTGGCGACCATCGTGCTGCTCGCCATGGGCAAGCCGCTATTGTGGCTGTTCGGGCCACAATTCGTGATCGGCTACGACATTATGTTCGTCGCTGCCATCGGGCTTGTGGTGCGCTCGGCGATCGGCCCGGTCGAGCGGCTACTTAACATGCTCGGCCATCAGCACATCTGCGCGGCCGCCTATGCTTTCGCCTTCGTCATGAACGTCATCCTCTGCGTCGTGCTGGTGCCGCGTTTCGGCGGTCATGGCGCGGCGGCCGCGACCTCGATCTCGCTTGCCTTCGAGACGGTGCTGCTGTTCTGGATCGGCCGCGTCCGGCTCGGCCTGCACGTGCTGGCGTTCGGCAACAGATAGCCAGGACCGAGGATCCCTTAGTTGGCATGCCACGCGACACGCACGCGTCATGCCTGTCTGTGTCCGCAAAAGAAGCCTATCAACGCAGCCGACGACGCCACCAAAGCGCCTCCTTCATGCCGTTCGGTGTGGCAGAACGTCGATGTCGCCCGGCGCCGGCCAATTGGGGAAAATGACCACCGGATTCCGATACGCGCATCAAACATTCTTATTTCACATGATGCGTTGCGATATGCGGCAGGTCTATTCTAGCGTCACTACATGATCGGAACGGTAAACCTAAACGCCGCATGGATATGATTGAGCCGCTCTACGTTGCTTCGGGATTCGGCGTCGGCCTGCTGGTCGGGATGACGGGCGTGGGCGCTAGTTCGCTGATGGCGACGTTCGGCCCGGTGGGTTAAAAACCAAAGATGCCTCCAATTGACACCGCTTTGATCGTTCTTGCAGGGATCGCTTTGTTTGCGGCCTTCGTGAACGGTGCGCTTGGCTACGGGTTTTCGTCCCTCACCGTGCCGGTCGCACTCGTTTTCTATGCCAACCGCGTGCTCAATCCAGCTTTGGTCCTGATCGAAGTCTTCGTGAACCTGTACGTTCTTTTCATCAATCGAAGCGGCGTTCCAGCCGTCTGGAAACGAGTGCTTCCCATTATCATCGGGTTGCTGCCCGGCATCGGAGTCGGAGCCTATGCTCTTGCTTCGCTTCAGCCTGTCTGGATCAAATTCGCCACCTACTCGGTTATCCTGCCCCTTATTCTGCTGCAGGCAGCCGGTTGGCGGAGACCCTTTCAGTCGCGATGGCTGGTTGGCCTGCCCTTTGGAACGACGTTGGGGATCCTGTACTCGGTAACGACCATCTCAGGCCCCCCCTTGGCGATATTGTTCAACAATCAGGGCCTGGTCAAAGATGAGTTTCGGGCCGGTCTGGCGCTGGTTCGCGTGACCGAGTCCTGCTTGACTGCGATCGTGTATTACCAGCTCGGCCTGTTTGTTGCCGAAAGCACCAACATCTTGTCGGTGCTTGCTCCTTGTGCTGCGATTGGCATCCCGCTGGGCGCGTATCTCATTCGACGGATGGATGCCGAGACATTTCGCCGGATATGCATGAGCTTTGATGCGTGGGTCGTGGGATTCGGTCTCTCCCGCGTGTTGATCGAGCTGAACCTGATGGCGAGCCCGTGGGCCTACAGCGTGTTGGCGGGCACAATCTTGATAGACGTCTATTTGTTGTACGTGTTTTTCAGCGCTCGGAAAGCGGTCTTACGGGGCTCGCAAGTGCCTTCGGATTTGGCAGCGCATTCTTCCACCGTGCTGAGACACTGAAACGTGTCGCTGCAGCTGCCCATCCCTACGCGGACCAGTGTTGCATAGGAGGAGCCGCGTACTGGATGCCCCGCATGCGCGGGGCATGACAAGTGTGCGCAACGGCGAAGGCTTGCCTACTCCGCGGTCCAGCCGCCGTCGATCGAGAGATTGGCGCCGGTGATCTGCGCCGCATCGTCGCCGCACAGAAACAGCGCCAGTGCCGCGACCTGTTCCGACGTCACGAATTCCTTGGTCGGTTGCGCTTCTAGCAGCACGTCGTGGATGACCTGCTCCTTGGTCATGTTGCGCGCCTTCATCGTTTCAGGGATCTGGTGCTCGACCAGCGGCGTCCAGACATAACCGGGACTGATGCAGTTGCAGGTGATCTTGAAGGTCGCAAGCTCGAGCGCCACGGTCTTGGTAAGGCCGGCGATGCCGTGCTTGGCCGAGACATAGGCCGACTTGAACGGCGAGGCGACCAGCGAGTGCGCCGAGGCGGTATTGATGATGCGGCCCCAGCCGCGCTTCTTCATGCCGGGCACCGCGGCGCGGATGCCGTAAAACGCCGACGACAGGTTGATCGCGATGATGGTTTCCCATTTCTCCGGCGGGAACTCCTCGATCGGCGAGACGAATTGGATGCCGGCATTGTTGACGAGGATGTCGACCGAGCCGAAGGTCTTCTCACCCAGCGCGATCATTTCGGCGATCTCGGCGGGTTTGGTCATGTCGGCCGGCGAATGCACCGCCTTGACCTTGAAGTCGGTCTCGATGGCGGAGCGTTCCTTCTCGATGTCGGGCGGCGCTCCCATGCCGTTGATAACGATATTGGCGCCGGCGGCCGCGAAGGCGCGCGCATATGCGAGCCCGATGCCGCTGGTCGAGCCGGTCACAACGGCGGTCTTGCCTGTCAAAGTACCCATCTGTTTTCACTCCTGTTTGCCGTCGATGGTTTCAGTACCGTCCCCCGTGAGATCGTAGGTCACCATGGTCTCCCCGGACTGCGACCGCTGCAGCATTTCCTTGTGACGCATCGACAGATGAACGTCACGGACGCCCGCGCTCCAGTGCTCGACCATGCCGACACGGGAAAAGTCGTAATCCTTGGACGAGGATTCGTAGTTCTTGCTCTTGTAGATCAGGTGCACGACCGTGACGGTGTTTTCCTTGGCGGCCTCACACAGGAACTTGACCGACGGATCGTTTTTCAAATCGTCCGGCAGTTTGCCCATCAAATCGCGCAAGGCTTTGCGGGCCTCATGGATCTGCCGGTTCTTGTCGGTATTCATGCGGGTGCGGCTGGAATAGCGGATGTCCTTCTCGCGCTCGGCGGCCTCCAGCAGCGTCTCCGGCAGCGGGCCTCGGGCACTGAACAAATCGACCTGGAAGATCAGGAGGTCGCGACGGATTTCTTCTTCCAGTACATAGTCGAGCGGCGTGTTGGAGGCGATGCCGCCGTCCCAGTAATGCTCGCCTTCGATCACGATCGAAGGAAAGCCCGGCGGCAGCGCGCCGGACGCCATGACGTGCTCGGGCCCGATCCTCTTGCCGAGCCTCTTGAATTCGACATTGTCGAAATACCGGAAATTGCCGGACGTCACGCCGACGGCGCCGATGCTGAGCCGGCACTTCAGATCGTTGATGCGGTCGAAATCGACCAGGTGCTCCAGCGTCTTCTTCAGTGGCGAGGTGTCGTAGTAGCTCTGCGCCTGCGGGCTGCCCGGCGGCCACAGCAGCGCGGGCGGAAGCCGCGGGGTGAAGAAACCGGGGACTCCGAAGGTGGCGATCAAGGCCGCGCTGGTCTCATTGAAAACCGTGCGTCCGCGGTCGCCCGTTGCGATCGGGTTCCATGGTACCGGCGCCGACACCATCTCCCAGAATTCCTTCAAGCGCGGCACGCGTCGTTCCGGATCATTGCCGGCGATGATCGCGGCGTTGATGGCGCCGATTGAAATCCCGGCGATCCATTCCGGCTCAAAACCCGCATGACACAGCGCCTGAAAGGCGCCGGCCTGATAGGAACCAAGCGCGCCGCCGCCCTGCAGGACCAATACGCGTTGCGCGTTCGCGGGCGTCCTCGCCGGCGTGGAAACGGAAGTGTCCATGATGTCCATCGAGCAGTTATCAAGGCCAATTACACGGTGGCGTCAGTTCACGATGACGTCAATCAGGTAGCTGGCCGGCAAGTCGCTACGAGATGCCTATCGCGTTTCCGTTGATGCCATAATGAGCGTCCAAAAGACCTTGTATTTGGTGTTTGGAGCATAGCTCGCCGCGATGCCCAATTTTGTGACACCATTTTTGAGCATATTGGCCTTGTGCGGGGGTGAGTCGCGCCAGCCCGAAAAGGCTTCCGCAAGGGTATGGTAGCCCGCCGACACATTCTCGACCGCCAGCGTGGCCGGATAGCCCGACGCATTCAGGCGCTTTGCGAGCGGTGCCTTGACGTCGTGGTCGAGCTTGTTCGCGCTCGCCATGGCCTGGGATTGCGATTCCGCAAGCTTCATCAAGTCAGGATCGACCACGACCCCACCGAGACCGTTATTTTGCCGGTATTGCGAGATCATCGAGGCGGATGCGACGGGATCGAGCCTGGCGCCGGGCTCGGCCATGTTGGCATACATGGCCGGCGTCCCGACCGGAGCCTCGGCCGCGCAGCCTGCAAGCAATAATGTTACGAGAGTAGCTGCCGCCGCCCGCATGATTCGGAAGTTCCCCGGTGAGGGACGGTTGTTGCATACCAACCATGGCTGAAAGGTGAACGCTGGCCCACTTTTCGAAGTCATTCCGGGGCGCCAACGGGTCCGCGCAAGGCGCGGCCCGATGACAGGCTCAGCGAACCCGGAATCTCGAGATTCCCCGATGCGCAATTGCGCATCTGAGGTCTGGTGCTGGCGCACCATCCCGGAATGACAAGTCACCGCTATGACGTCTTGACGGTATGGATGCCGCATTCTGTCTTGGCCCGGCCGCGCCAGCGGCCGGCGCGCGCGTCCTCGTCCGGCGAGGTCCTGGAGGTGCAGGGCATGCATCCGACCGACAGATAACCCGACGCGACCAATGGATGGGGCGGCAGGTTGGCGCTCTTGTAGATCGCCTCGATGTCCTCGCGCGAGACATTGGCGAATGGATTGAATTTCAATCTGACGCCATCCTCCTCGACGACCGGAATCTCCGCACGAAGGCCGCCCTGAAAACGCTTGCGTCCGTTGATCCAGGCACTGAACGGTTTTAGCGCCCGCGCCAAGGGCTCGACTTTGCGGATGCGGCAGCAGGCGTCGGGATCGCTAAACCACAATTCACGGTTCGGATCCTCGCGCGACAAATCCTCTTCCAGGGGCTTGATCGAGCGAACATCGCTCAAGGCCAGCGCAGCGATCAGCGCGTCGCGATAGCGAAGCGTCTCCTCAAACAGCCAGCCGGTGTCGAGAAAGATCACGGGGATTTTGGGATCGACGTCAGCCATCACCTTGAGCAGCGCCGCCGATTCGGTGCCGAAGGAGGACACCAGCGCGAGCTTGTCGCGGCCGACGATATCAAGCGCGGTTGCGATCACTTCGGTAGGCGAGGCGTTTCGCAGCGCGCGATCAAGCTCCGCCGCCGCGGGCAACCCATTCGCCGGTTGGGGAGGTATTTGATGCGCGAGGGCGTTCATAGGCCGGCACTTTCGGAATGGCGAAGCTGCATCCGCCGGTTCAGCGCCGTGACGCGGCCATCGCCGGTCGGCTGGTAAAACACCGAGTAGCGGCTTGTGGTCTGGGCAAAGACTTCGGCATCGGCCAGCTTCTTGACCTCGAAGGCATCGAAGCCGGCGCGCAGCATGAACACGAACTGATCGCGCAGCACTTGCCCGGTGGCGCGCAACTCGCCGCGATACAGAAAGCGTTCGCGCAACAGCCGCGCCTGGCTGTAGGCGCGGCCGTCGCGGAAGGTCGGGAACACCAGCGCCACCGCGGCGAGCCGGTCGAGATAGGGCACGAGGTCGTCAACGTCGCGGTTGTTCGGCCAGACCACGCCGGTCTTGCCTAGCCGGCGCGAGATCGCCTCGGGGTCTTCGAGGAACCGCTTGGCCGAAATCAGGATCGCGCCGTCGCCCGGCAGCGGCGCATCGTCCGCGACATGGACGAAAGCATCGTCGGTGATTTTTCCGCCTTTAACGAGTGGCATAGACCCGCTCCCTGAATGGTTCGACGCCGAGGCGCTTCACCGTATCGACGAACAGTTCGTCGGGACGGGCGCGCAGCGCAAGATAAGCCTCGACAATATCCTCGATCACGTCCGCGACTTCGGCATAGGGCACCGCCGGCCCGATCAGGGTGCCGACTTCCGCGTTCTCGTCGGCGCGGCCGCCGATCGTGATCTGGTAAAATTCCTCGCCGTTCTTCTCGACGCCCAAAATGCCGATATGGCCGACATGATGGTGGCCGCAGGCATTGATGCAGCCGGAGATGTTGATGTGCAGCCGCCCGATCAGATTGGCGGTGTCGTGATTGGCGAAGCGCCGCGTCAGTTCCTGCGCGATCGGGATCGAGCGCGCGTTCGCCAGCGAGCAGTAATCCAGCCCCGGGCAGGCGATGATGTCGGACACCAGATTGACGTTCGGCGTGGCGAGACCGATCTTGTCCAGCGCCTTCCACAGCACCGGCAGGTCGCGCCGGGCGACATGCGGCAGCGCCAGATTCTGTTCATGGCCAACGCGGATTTCGCCAAAGGAATATTTGTCGGCGAGATCGGCGAGCGCATCCATCTGATCGGTGGTGGCATCGCCGGGAGGTCCGCCGACCGGCTTTAACGACAGCGCCACGATCGCATAACCCGTGACTTTGTGCGGGAACACCGAATTTCGGCGCCAGGCCTCGAAATGCGGATCATGCGCCGCCTTCCGCAGTTCGTCCGGCATGTGCGCAAGCTTCTCATAGGCCGGGTAGCTGAAGCGCGAGCGGATTTCCTCGATCATGGAGTCATCGAGCTTCAGCGCGCCGTCACGGATCTGCTGCCACTCTTCCTCGACCTCCTGGGCGAACCGCTCGATGCCGAGCTCATGCACCAGGATCTTGATGCGCGCCTTGTAGATGTTGTCGCGGCGTCCGTACTGGTTGTAGACGCGCATGATCGCCTCGACGTAGCTCAACAGATCGCGGCCGTGGACGAAGGGGCGGATCGACTTGCCGATGAACGGCGTGCGGCCGAGCCCGCCGCCGACCAGCACCTCGAATCCGGTCTCGCCTTGCTCGTTCCTGTGCAGGCGCAGGCCGATGTCGTGAACCTTGATGGCCGCGCGATCGTGCGCCGACGCGGTGATCGCGAATTTGAACTTGCGCGGCAGGAACGAGAATTCCGGATGCAGCGTGGTGTATTGCCGCAAAATCTCAGACCAGATGCGCGGGTCCTCGATCTCGCCCGGCGCCACGCCGGCCCACTGGTCCGAGGTCACGTTGCGGGTGTTGTTGCCCGAGGTCTGCATGGCGTGAATGCCGACTTCGGCAAGATCGGCCAGCGCGTCCGGCAACTCGGCAAGCTTGATCCAGTTGAACTGGATGTTTTGCCGCGTTGTGAAGTGGCCATAGCCGCGGTCGTAGCGCCGCGCGACATGGGCGAGCTGCCGCAACTGCTTCGACGACAGCGTGCCATAGGGGATCGCGACGCGGAACATATAGGCGTGCAGCTGCAGATAGACGCCATTCTGCAGGCGAAGCATCTTGAATTCGTCCTCGGTGAGCTCGCCGGACAGGCGGCGCTTCACCTGATCGCGAAATTCCGAGACGCGCTCGTTGATCAGCGTGCGATCGAGTTCGTCATATGCGTACATGACAGACGCCTCTTAAGCCTGTGCCGGAAGGCCGATGGTGACCCCGGCCGAGCGGATTTGTTCGCGCAGATTGCCCGGCCTGATTTCGCCGCCGTCCTCGACTTCGACCGGTGCGATATAGGCGCCGACCGCGCCGACGTCGTCGGCGACGGATTCGGCAAGCAGCGCGCGGGCGTCATCGGAGGTACGAACGATCGCGGCATCCGCAAGCTCCGCAGACCAACCCTGCGCAGCCGTGCGGTAGACCACGATGCCGTCCCAGGTGCGGTTGGCCGTCACCACGGAGGGACCGGTAATCTTGATTTTCTTCTGTTCGAGCGGAGAGGTCATGCGGCGGCTTCCAGAATTTTCGAGATGATTTGATTGAGGTTCTGATGGCGCCACGGCGCGGAATGCGCGACCACGTCGCCGATGATGAGGATGGCCGGACCGCCGTCGATCTTCTCAACCAGGTCCGGCAGGTTTTCCAGCCTACCCACGGCGGCTCGCGCGTCCGGCCGCGTTACCCGCGCGAACACGCCGACCGGGGTCTGCGGCGGGCGGCCCGCGGC
>JBATYU010001090.1:0-2664 GCA_049674245.1 Bradyrhizobium sp.
GTCGCGCTGACGACGTCCATTCGTCGGGGTAGAGCGGACATGGCGACCGCATCCGGCGGCAGCAGCTCGATGAGATCGGCTTCGTTGCGGATCGCGGCTTCCAACGCGACGCGAGCGAGGCGAAAGATGTCGGAACTGCCGCACTCACGCAGCGCCATTGCCGCACGCCGCAACATGTCCTGCGGCCAATAGACGGGCTTGCCGTGCTTGTGCGATGACCTCGCACCGCGAACGCATTGCCGCGTCGACGTGCCGGTCTCGGCCTTCGTCGCTCGCCGAAACACATGCCACAAGCTGGGATGGTTGTGCCGCCTGCGCTGCGGTTCGGGCAAGCCATCGCGCCACGCTGTCACGGCGTCCAGGTGCTCAAGGATTTTTTGGATCGCATATCGTTCCTGCGCGACGACACCGTCGAGTTGGTGATCGACAAGCCAGCGACCCATGGCGACGTTGTACTTGCTGCCGACCGGAGCGTTGCATCCTGCCGCTGCAAGTGCCGCCGTCCTGCCGATCTGCAGGGCGCGGCCGACCTTCAACCAATCGTCCCATGATCGGCGCGAGTTCTCTTTGATCCGCGCCCATGCTTCGCGTCCGACAATAACAGCATCGTCGGCGCTGTCGGTCATCCGATCCCCGCCTGTACGGTCGCGAGGGTGACCTTCGCGCCGACCGACGAGAGCACGTTGACCGTGAGCCTATAGGCGGCAATCGCGAGCGACGTGAGGCCCGTGATCTGGTTCGCGGCCGTGGTCGACGATGCAGTGATGAGCGGAAACGCGGTCGGCAGCGAAGAGTTCGGCGACGGGTAGACGTTGGTCGGGTCTTCCATCGCCACGTCGATCTGCCAATTGCTGCCGCCGGTAGAGAGCACCGCGAAGCCGAATTGCTGCGGCCCGGTCGCGTGCCAATTCGCGACCTTCCACGGGCTCGAACCGCTCGACGTCGCCGTTATGTAGGTCGGTTGCACTTTCGTCCTCGCAGGGCGAGCGCATTGCGTGTCCGCGCTGTCTGCGATACGGTGCCGTATCCGGTCCAGTTTGGCAAGGGGAGTAATCCGATGCCGAGTTACACATCGCGAGCGCAGGACTGCGCGGAGAAGATCAAGCAGGCGCAGATCGCGGTCGAAGCGGTCGATGCCGCGTATCGCCGAGGCGGCTCGCTAAACAATCTCAACGCCGCAAACCGCGCGCTCGCCGACGCGCACAACGATCTCTACGTCGCCGACGGCGGCACGATGCCCGATCATCGGTAATGTCCCGTCGCCGTCCGGTCGTGTGACATGAGACACCGATCCGAACGGATGGAGAGAAGGTAAGCGTCATGTCCCGACCGCAGCGTTTCCCGAACAAGATCGAGTTTTGGACGACCGATGGGCAGTTGCGCGGCCTCGAACTGCTTTGCGCCGACGGACTGACCGACAAGGCCTCACATTTGAGGCAAGCGGTGCAGATGTATCTTCGCCACTTCGGCATCAGCTCAACACCGCAGCCCGCACAACCCAATGGCCAACATCATCCGGAGAGAACAACCCATGGCCTATAAGCATGAAGACGTGATCAAAGCGCAGTACGACAGGCTCGCCGCCGAGCGCGCGGAGATCGTTGGCCGGTACGAATCGGCGCGGCTCAACGAGGACCCGGATGGCGTGATGGTCGCAGCCGACCGCATCACCGAAATCGACGCGAAGTTCGCCGCGCTCAATCAGATCGCGAACGTCTACGTCGCCGGGCAACAGCGGGCGCAACCCCAGAACAAATACGGGCTCAACAAGGACGAGCAGGAAATCGCTCGCGGCCTCGCCTCGGGCGACCGCAGCATGTCGGACGAGGATCGCCAACGGGTCTATTCCGAGCAAAAGGCCAAGTATCAGCGCATGCGCGCGAGCGGCGAATATGCCGACCATCAGGGAACGGTGCGGCGATGACGTTGACGTACCGTTCCAGCATCCCCCAGCAATTCACCATCACAGGGCGTGATCCCGACGGCCGGACGCGCACCGCGACCGCGACCCGCGCCAGCGGCGAGTTCAACTGGAACATGAGGCTTCAACATCCCTCGGGCCGTCACTGGGAGGCAACCTATCGCGGCGAAAACATTTTGGACGCGCTCGGCGAGCTGGTCTCAAGCAAGGAGACCGAGTTCAAGCAGGACAAGGGCCGGGGCGATCGTCCGCACGCCGAGACTTACGACGGCAACCGCCGTGTCGAAAACATGCCGAGCCCGATCATCGGCAACACCAGGATGAGGTAAGAACCATGAGCAGACTCGAACGACTGCGCGAATATGCCCGGCCGACCCGTCGCGAAAATTGGCGAGGTGCCGGGCGAGATCAGGGCAACATCGATCGTTGGAGCGAACGCGCGAGCGAGAACAGCGAGATCGCGCCGCGTGCATCCGACAAGCCAATGGACCTGCCGAGCACGACCAACCGGCAGTTGGGTTTGCGCAGTACGAAATCCGCGCCGCGCACCGACGCCGCGACCGATGCTCGCATGGTCGATGCTCGCACGGCCGCCAAGGACGATACCAATTTCGTCGGCGACTCGTCCTACATGCGCGGCGTCCGCCGGAACGCCTGACCGTGGTAACGCGCCGGAAATATCGAGCACGAGCCGCTGCTCCGGCCGTCGACAACGTGGCCGCAGCGGCTGCGCCAGCCCCGCC
>JBATYU010001091.1:0-14702 GCA_049674245.1 Bradyrhizobium sp.
CAATTGAAATAGAGCGCTCAATCGATCGAGGCGCGCCAATCGTACGCTCTCGGCCTCATGACCAGCCACAGATTTTTTCTGATTTGATCGCGTTGCATCTCGATGATCTTGCTCAGGTTGGCAAGCCCGTTCGACGATCGAAGGCTATGGTACTTAAAGCGCTCAAAGCTTCCCTCAGGCGTGTGCGTCTCAAGGACATATCCCGTGAGAGATTGATCGAGTTCGGAAGGAAGCGAGCCGCGCAAGGCGCTGGGCCGGCAACTCTTGCGATTGATTTCTCATTCATTCGAACCGTCTTAACCCACGCTGCGGCGGTTCACGGCATCGAGGTCTCTGTTGACTGTGTTCAGTTGGCCCGAGCCGCGCTTAAACACCTCGGCCTTGTGGGAAAATCGAACGAGCGCGATAGACGTCCCACTCAGGACGAACTGGATCAATTAATCGGATATGCCGAGTCTAACCCCCACCAGTTTATACCGCTCGGAAGGATAATTCGCTTCGCAGTAGCGACTGCAATGCGCCAGGCCGAAATTTGCCGGATAGAATGGTCTCATGTCGATATGAAGAAGCGAACTGTCACTATCCGCGATCGCAAAGACCCGCGACGAAAGGACGGAAACCATCAGATTGTCCCTCTTCTCAATTCCACGGGCTACGACGCATGGCAGATCATTCTCGAGCAGCGTATTGTTACGCGGGGCATCGGGCGAGTGTTCCCCTACCACTCGAAATCCGTTGGAGCTGCTTTCCATCGATCGTGCAACGCTATCGATCTCGACGATTTATGTTTTCACGACTTGCGCCATGAAGGGACTAGTCGACTGTTCGAAGCCGGTTTTTCGATCCAGCAAGTCGCGATGGTGACCGGCCATAAGGATTGGCGTATGCTGCGACGTTATACGAACCTCAAGCCTGAAGACCTGCACAAAATGCAGAAGGCTGCGCAGCCCTCGATGGAGCAATTTATGGCAACGCTGGTTGCGAGCTAAGCCGCGCACTCATAGTTCCGATGGTGTAACTCGAATGCACTACCTGGATTAAAGGCGGCCTCACGAAGGGTAAGGAATCAAGCCAAAACAACGTTTTGGTGGATACGTAGCGCACGGTCCCACACCGGACAAAATGCTTCCACAGATACTTCTGATAAATGGCATACAGAAGTGTCCCGCGAAAGCTTCAGATAAGCCCCACGTCAGAGATTCCTGGATTTGGGAAACCGAGGACCGCCAGACTGAAGCCGGGAAACCGCAGCCGTGGGTCGAGACGATGTATTGGGACTGCATTTTTGTTGGCAATCTCTACAAAAGTGGCCCGATCAAGGGCGTTAATTTGCCGGCCCCAGCTGGATATACTGCTGCTTCGAACGAGGCCGAACAGCAACTCCAAAACACCATCGACGGTACAAGGGGCTTGCTCGCCACGCTCGACCAAATACGGCTAAAGATACAAGATCCGACACATCCTCCTACTCCTGCCGAGGTATGGAAGCTCCTCACTGATGCACACGACGCGGCTGCAAAGACGTTGCCGGGTCCTGTCCAAAAGATAGTTCAAGCAGTGCCTAAGCCGCTCCAACCTCCGTCTTGGCTGCCGCCCCCACCGCCACCACCGGTGCCAAGGCACGTCCCCTATCCTTGCCTTAAACACGGCGTGCCCTCCACTTGCTACACAGAACGGGCGAGTGAGCGCTCCACCCTGTGATCAACCCATCGCCGCCTGGACGTTGGAGCTAAAGCCCTGCGTTCCGCGTTCGAAGCCGGACACGTAAGTTGCGAGTGTTTCCGCGTCCTCTGCCGTTGCCCCAGATGCTGTCTTGTCTTTTATCAAAAGGACAGCCTGCCGAAGTTTCGGAGGCAGCTCGCCCAGGGAATTGACGCCGGCAAATATCAGCGGGTGCCTTCTTTGCAGAAGGAGTTTTGGGTCAAAAGGCGGACAGGAAAGGTCCTCTCGTCCCCTACTCTGCTGGGCGAGCAAGCCGAGCCGCCGCGAAGAGGCCGACGGCATTCCACAATAACTCATTTCGCAAATTGGGCTCTCGGCGAAGATCGGTTTCGTCAATTTCAATTTGTCGAACAAGATCTCAAACCTCTCGGAGCAAATCGACCCATCGTCGCGATACACTCCTGACTCAACTTCGCGGCTGATCACTTTGGTTACCGCTAGCAGTCATCGCTCGGTAGCAGCGGCGAGCGCTTTTACGTTGATCGCCCCGCCGAGAAAACCCAGCCATCGGTAGAACGATGATGGCCGTTGCTCCCCCTCGTCCTGTTCTCAATCCTGAGAATACCGATCCGACTTATTTTAAGTTCAGGTCGTCCCGCCAGCAGGACTCCCCACTTCCGCTGTCAACACATGCCGACCGTGATGTCTTGGCGGTCTGCTTCGCGCCAATGGCGGTCATTCGCGACTATCCTGCGCGCGAGAGCTAAAGCTGACGAGATACTGCGCTCGGCCACGCAGTGCGCATCGAACCGAGTCTACGCGGTTGTCATTTTTGGCCGTAGACTTCTTGCAGCTACCGATTCTCAGCCAAGGATTGATCGGTACAGGCCCAAATATCGATCGGCCATGAGATCTACCGTGAAGCGTGCAGATACCACCGCACGGCACGCGGCGCGATCGATTTCGCCGATACGATTGATCGCATCTACTGCCGCATCGAGGCTGTCGACCAGGAAGCCGGTCACGCCATCCTCGATCAGCTCGGGCATCGATCCGCGGTTGCAGGCAATCACTGGCGTTCCGCAGGCGAGCGCTTCCACCACCGACAGGCCAAACGGCTCATCGAAATTGATGAGGTGGAGCAGCGCGCGCGCGGAGCCGAGAGTCCTTGCGCGCGCCGCGCCGCCGACCGGGCCAAGGTAGACCACGGACCGGCCGTCGAGTGCGGGCGCGACCTGCTCGTTGTGATAATTCTGGTCCTGGACGATGCCGGTCATGATCAATTTCCGTCCGGATCGATGGGCTGCCGTGATCGCTTCAGCAGCCCCCTTGTCCGGATGAATGCGGCCGAAGAAAAGCAGATCTTCGCTGCCATGCGGGTCGAAGGGAAAGTCCTGCAGCGGGATGCCATGGTGGATCGTTGCGGCATAGCGCAGGTCCGGATGGCGGTCGGCCTGGCTGATCGCGACATAGTGGACGCGATTTTCGTATTGCTTGAAGGCGGGCAGAATGCGCTCTGACGAGAAACCGTGGATCGTTGTCACCATCGGGGTCCCGACCAGCCGCGAGAAGGCGAGCGGTACGAAATCGGCCTGGTTGTGAATAAGATCGAACTCACCGGCCTGCTCAAAGACATGGGCGACGTGGAGCATCTCCCACACTTTGGCGTCGATCGCGGGGTCCTCGGAATAGGGCGCCGGGCAAATGCCATCGAGCCTGGCCGCGGTTCTGCTATCCTTCGTGGCGAACAGGGTGACATCAATACCGCGCGCCACCAGCGCCTCGGTCAAGAGACTCGTGACCTGCTCCCAGGGACCGTAATGGCGCGGTGGTGTACGCCAGGAGATCGGCGCCAGCATGGCGATACGCAAGCAACCCTCCTTCCCTGCTTGGTGCTATCCGGTCCCAAGCACTACACCTTCATTCGACCGTAGCAGGATGGCCCCGCCTTCCACCAGCATCGCATCGTCGACAGTGGACAACAGCAACCGACTCCCACGCGCCCAATCCGGCAACTGCAGTCGGTGCGGCCTCCCCCCGAAGTTGAGCGCCACAATCAGCCGCTCCGCGTCGTGTCGGCGCTCGTAAACAAGTATCTCGCCTTCCCCACTCAACAGTACGAAATCACCGGTCGACAACGCCAAACAATTCCGCCTGAGCGCAATTAGCCGACGATAAAGTGTCAAGATTGATTGAGAATCTTCCGTCATGCGCGCCACGTTGCGCGTGGGCCAGTCGGCATTGAGCGGCAGCCACGGTTTAACCGTGGTGAATCCGGCATTTTCGCTCTCATCCCATGGCATCGGCGTGCGCACGGGGTCGCGGCCCAACGCCAAACCGGGCTCGCGCAACTCGCGCGGGTCCCGAACCTGGGATGGTCCGATCCCGACATCACTTAAACCGAGTTCGTCGCCATAGTAGAGCGTGGGTGTGCCGCGGAGCGTCAGCAACATCACCGCTGCGACGCGGGCCTGGGCCTGACCGCGCTTGG
Organism: Bradyrhizobium sp.; assembly: GCA_049674245.1. Taxonomy (GTDB): domain Bacteria; phylum Pseudomonadota; class Alphaproteobacteria; order Rhizobiales; family Xanthobacteraceae; genus Bradyrhizobium. The sequence goes on from JBATYU010001091.1 coordinate 4,154, forward strand.
CGGCAACGCGCGGCCGGTCATGGTTGCCGAGCACCCAGTTTGGCCAGCCACCTGACGGTAGCGCCGCCTCATAGTTGCCGATCAATGCCGCAAGGGAGCGCGCCTCCCACGGCGTATCAATGAGCTGGAAATTGAACGGCAGGTGCACCTCTGGGCGCGTATCACCATAATATTTCATGAGCCGATCGACCGGCAGGTAGACCTCACCAATCAGGACTCGCTCGCTCTGTCCCCTGGCGCCATAGCTGTCGGCGATTTCACGCATATCGGCGGCGATCCGGTGCACCTCGGGCTGGTCTGTCGAATGAAGTTGAAGCAGGCGGTGCATTTCGCCCATTTCGGACCGATAGGCCGGGTTGGGTGGATTGTCCGGGAAGTCTGCCGCCTTGAGCATGTGCCACAGCACGTCGATACGGAAGCCATCGACGCCGCGGTCGAACCAAAAACGCATCACATCGTACATCGCCGCTTGCACGGCTGGATGACGCCAGTTGAGGTCTGGCTGCTCCTTCAGAAAGGCGTGGTAGTAATATTGTCTGGTTACCTTGTCCCATTCCCAGGCTGAGCCGCCGAAATCGCTGATCCAGTTGTTGGGTGGTCCGCCGTCAACGGCAGGATCGCGCCAGATGTACCAGTTTCTTTTCTGACTTTCTCGCGAAGAGCGGCTCTCGACAAACCACGGGTGCTGGTCGGATGTGTGGTTGGGCACGAAGTCGAGCAGAACCTTGAGCCCCCGCCGATGGGCTTGCATGAGCAGATCGTCGAAGTCTGCCAGCGTGCCGAAGCGTGGATCGACGTCGCAATAGTCGGCGACGTCATAGCCGAAATCAACCATCGGCGACGGATAGATGGGGGAGATCCAGATCGCTTCGACCCCAAGGCTGACAAGATATTCGAGCCGCCGCCCGATCCCCTTGAGGTCGCCGATGCCGTCGTCGTTGGTGTCCTGAAAGGAACGTGGGTAGATCTGATAGATCACACCCGCCTGCCACCAGAGCGCGGTCATGCAGAAGCCAATCCGAGCGGTGAAAAATAACTCTCTACCTGTTGTGATCGGAAGTCGACGGCTTTTATCCAGATCTCGTACTTCGGACCGGTTGGAACTGTGGCAGAGCTCCGCGCAAGGACGAATATCCGCTTTGCGCCGATATTGTTGCAGAAGTCTTTTTGCGAGGTGGGACTCAGATTCTCTGACCCGTAGATGCAGCGATTGAGTAATGAGGTGGGGGGACCGCGTCGTGAAGCGCTAAACTCACGGGCGATTCTGGTAGCGCGTTTGAAGCCCTATTGATCGGCGATTTTCGCTTGTTTCGTTCTTTGGCGGGAAATTAGCCGCTGCGCCTTTTGGGACTTTTGCAACAATATCCGCCAGAAGGGGACGCTCGACGTCAGAGAGATATTTATCCGCCACGTTCAATCGATCGGCATTCGAGACCGCCCGACGTCTCTCCGCGTTCACCCTGGCAAACCGCGTACGCAGAACGGTCGATCGGCTCGATCCGCAGGGAATGCCTCGATCAAATCGTGGTGTTCGGCGAACGCCATCTGCGCCGTGTGCTGCTGTCCTACATGGACTGCTACAATGGCACGCGCACTCAGTTATCGTTGAACAAGGACGCACCGATATCACGTGCCGCCGAGGCAGCGGGACGTATTCTGTGCCGTCCGATCCTGGGTGGACTGCATCACCAATATGCTTGGGCTTGATTGGCGGTAGGCACACCCTGCGTTAACGCATTGGTCATTTCTTTGCGTTCATTTTCACGATCTCATTCAACAGAGAGGCACCATGTCTGACATCAGCATTCCCGGCGGACGGATCCGTTCTTTCGTAGAGCGGATCGAGCACTTGGACACCGAATTGCAGGATTTGAACGAGTCGAAAAAGGAAGTCTTTTCAGAGGCCAAGGCTGAGGGCTTTGATGTGAAAATCCTCAAGGAAATCATCAAGCTGAGGAAGCAGGATAAGGGCGAGCGCGACGAGCGCGACACTCTGCTTGATATGTATATGAGGGCGATGGAAACAGCCGGCCCGGAGCTGGCCGCCAAGGCCGCTTGACTCAATCGAAATCCAGGCCTGGCTCAAGTGCTTCTTGCCGGACAGGTGATCGGGACAACCCGGTCACCCCTCATTTCCTGTGACTGCCCCCGTGAATTAAAGCCCCCCAGTGTTTGATGGTTGCTACGCGCTCGCGCTGGCCCGGTATCGCGGCAGTCCAGGCGGGTCTGGAAGAATTGCAAGAAGCGGCTGATGGCGTCGGCGGTTACCTTCAGTGCGACCACCTCGGACACGCGCAATCCGGCTGCTGCGAACCACATCGATGCCTCTCGAAGGCCGGACCTCTCGAGACTTCGTAGAGCGCGGGTTGACGCTGGTTGAATCGACCAATTTCTTCACTCCAGGCGCTTCGAGACAACTTTCATCGTGCACCATTGAATGACGAAGACGTCGAAATGCGTTTCAAATAGGCCCGGTTGCTTTTCCGAAAGAACGTTTCATCGGTTCGTCGAGAGGTTGTATCAGAGACCGTACTGGTTGCCTGACGAAGGTGCCGGGTTCATTGTTGGCCGCCGGTTTCCTTCGAGGATATGACGATGTCCATTCAACCGTCCGAGTTCCTCCATGCGCCGGTGGGCGGCACGCTCGTGCCCGGCGGCGCGACGTTCCGGGTCTGGGCGCCGCGCGCCCACGCGGTCCATGTGTCCGGCGACTTCAACGGTTGGAAGCACGACACCACCTCGCGCATGGCACCGATTGGCGGCGGGCATTGGGCGAGTTTTGTGCGTCGAGGGTACCGGTTTATCGGATTTCAAACGCGATCCGCGGGCGCGGCTCCTGACGTTCCAGCCGGCTTTTCCGTCCTGCAATTCGGTGCTGCGCAATGCCGCCGGCTTTCCCTGGCACCAGGCGCAGTTCACGCCGCCGGCGTTCAACGATCTCATTCTCTACCAGCTTCATGTCGGCACCTATGCGATCGCGCCGGGAAACGGCGACGGCAAGTTCCTCGACGTGATCCAGCGCGTCGCCTATCTAGCCTCGCTCGGCGTCAATGCCATCGCGCTGCTGCCGATCCAGGAATTTCCGACCATGTTCAGCATGGGGTACAACGGCACAGACCTCTATAGCCCCGAAAACCAGTATGCCGAGACGGATGCGGCCCGGCTGCAACGCTATTTCGATCTGACCAATGCGATCCTGCGGCAAGCCGGGCAGGCCCCTTACGGCAGCACGGACGTCCTGCACCGCAGCGACGATCAGCTGCGCGCGCTGATCGATGTTTGTCACGTCTACGGCCTCAGTGTGATCTTCGACGTGGTCTACAACCATGCCGGCGGCGGCTTCGACCCTCACAGCATGTGGTTCTTCGACCGCGCGCCCACGGCCGACAACAACGACAGCCTCTACTTCACCGACCAGGGTTGGGCCGGCGGACTGGTGTTCGCGTACTGGAATAACGACGTGAAGCAGTACCTGATCGATAATGCCAGATTTCTCTATGCGGAATACCGGATCGACGGCTTGCGCTTCGACGAAGTGAGCGTGATGGACCGCTTCGGCGGCTGGGCAACCTGCCAGGACCTCACCAGCACCCTGCGCACCGCAAAGCCCGAGGCGATCCAGATCGCGGAGTATTGGCCCGTCAATAGCTGGACTGTGCGAGACCGAGGCGACGGCGGCGCCGGCTTCGACGCTACCTGGACCGACGGCGTGCGCGACAGCGTGCGCACGGCGATCGCAAGCGCATCCCACGGCGCGAGCGCGCACGTGCCGATGACAGCGATCGCCGGCGCCATCGCAGAGCACGGGTTGCGGGACCGCTGGCGCGCGGTCCAGATGATCGAGAACCACGACCTCGTCTATGCAGGCCGCGACTTGAGGATCGCCCGGCTTGCCGACGGCAGCGACCCGCGATCCTGGTACGCGCGCAGCCGCAGCCGCGTCGCCATCGGGCTAACGATAACTTCGCCAGGGATTCCCATGCTCTTCATGGGTCAGGAGCTTCTGGCGGACGAGCCGTGGAGCGACACGCCCGGCGCCGGCACGTCGATTCCGTGGGCCGCGCTCGAAGCCGGCGACAAGACACTTGCCGATTTCCTGCGTTTTACGCGCGAACTGATCGGCCTGCGCCGCCTATATCCCGCACTGAGAGGCGAAGGCTGCGCGATCATTCACGTCCATGACCAAAACCGCGTGCTGGCGTTCCAGCGCTGGGTCGAGGGCGCGGGGGGCGATGTTGTGGTGGTCTGCAGCCTGAACGAAAATACGCTGCATAATTATGCCATCGGCTTTCCCGCCGCAGCGCGCTGGCGCGAAGTGTTCAACGGCGACGTTTACGACAATTGGGTGAACCCGATTGTCGCCGGCAACGGCGGCGGCGTGGATGCAGACGGGCCCGGCCTGCATGGCCTAGCCGCCTCCGCTTCATTGACGATTCCCGCAAACGGGCTTTTGGTATTCGCAAGAAGCTAGACTGAATTGCGCCACTCAAGTCGACTTATTTGGTGAGACCGCCGATGACAGTAACAGCCTATCTAGCAGGTCCCGACGTGTTTCTTCCCAACGCGGTCGAACATGCAACGCGGCCAATTCCTGCCCCCATTGCAGCGCCGACCATTCCGCGCCGGTCGAAATGTTATAGAGCCGATGCTGCGGCCTCCCCGCCTCGATCAGCACTGCCACGGCTTCCGCGACATCCACGGCATAGATCCAGTCCCTCACGCGCGGACGCGCCATTACTGCGCTCCCACGACCCGAACACGGCGCTCAGCCGCACGCTGATGATATCGGTTTGCCAGAGCCCGGCCAGGCGCGCGGCGACCTTTTCAAACGCAACCTTGGTAATGGCGTAAAGCGAAACCGGGTCGCATCGGTCTGCTCATCGAGGACCGCGTTCCGGAATGCGCTGGTGCCGTAAGCCGCGGCGGACGACAGGTTGATGATGCGCTTGACGCCAGCGCGTCGCGCCGCAATCAGGACCGGCGTTTGAGCCAATAGGTTGACCCGCAAGATGGCCTCGGGGTCCTTTGCCTCGCGCTCCGGACCGGCCGTGATCGCGGCTGCGAGAATGATGGCCTCGTGATCCGCCGCGATCACCCGCTCGATGGCCTTCCGATCCGTGCTATCGCCCTGAATGGCGGTCAGCCGGTCCGTGTGAGAGCCGAAATCCCTCGCTGCAGCCGACGGTAAGAGCCCGGTCGAATAATGTCACCGTATGGCCGCGCACCAGCAGCGCGGCCGCGATATTGAGCCCAACAAAACCGGTGCCGCCGAAAACAAGGATTTTCATATCTCAATCCGAACACATCGCGGCGGACAGATCACAGCAGGCGCGCGCCGAAATTCTGTTCCGGATCCATATCCGACACCAGCCGGCCGGTCGGCTTCGCCGCCTCACCTCCAGAGCGCGCAAGGAAGCGGCCGGAACCTGCCTCGACCGAACGCTTGCCGTCATTCACAATGACGCGCCCGCGCGATAGCACGGTGACCGGCCAGCCCCGCAACTTGCGGCCGGCAAAAGGCGTGTAGCCGGTGAGGTCGTGCATCATTTCGTCACTCAGCGTGACCGCGCGAACGGGATCCCAGATCGCGATGTCAGCGTCAGCACCGACCGCGATCGAGCCCTTGCGCGGATGCAGATTGTAGATCTTTGCAGGAGCCGTCGCGGTCAATTCGACGAACTTTTCAATTCCCAGGCGTCCCTTGGAAACCATGGCGTCGAATAGCAGCGGCAACCGCACCTCCAGCCCAGGCAACCCGTTGGCCACTTGCTTGAAGTTGGGATTGGAGCCGGCGCGCAGTTTACCTGTTTCGTCGAACCGATAAGGCGCGTGATCGGACGAAATGGTTTGGAGATCCCCAAGCGCGAGCGCCTGCCACAGCGCTTCCTGGTCGGCGGCGCGGCGCGGTGGCGGGCTGCACATCCATTTGGCGCCTTCCGCACCCGGCTTGTCGAGATCGTCGGCGGTGAGAAAGAGATATTGCGGACAAGTTTCCGCGAACACCTTCAGTCCCTGCCCGCGCGCATCGCGGATCACCTTGGCGCCTTCCGCCGTCGAGACGTGGAAGATCATGATCGGCTGGTCGATCAGCGCAGCCATACCAATCAGCCGCGTGAACGCCTCCGCCTCGGATACGCGGGCATGGCTGATGGCGTGATATTTCGGGTGCGCATAGCCGCGCGCCAACAGCCGTTTCACCATCCACGAGATGATGCCGTGGTTCTCGGCATGGGCACAGAGCATGGCACCGCCGTCACGTGCTGCCAACAGAATGTCGAGCAGCGGTTCATCGTCGATTTTCAGGCGGTCATAGGTCATGAAGATCTTGATCGAACCATGGCCCTGCTTGATCAGCGCTGGCAAATCAGTTTCCAGGGTTTCCCTAGTCGGATCGGCGATGATCATGTGAAAGGCGTAGTCGATCACAGCGCCCTTCTTGGCGAGCGCATGATAGTCCTCCAGCACCTGCGGCAGTTTCATGCCGACGTGCTGCGCCGCGAACGAGATCACGCTGGTGGTGCCGCCGAAGGCCGCCGAGACGGTCGCGCTCTCGAACGTATCCGCGTTCATGATGCCCGCAGCCGAAAGCTGCTCGATATGAGCGTGGCTGTCGACACCTCCCGGCAGAACCAGCTTGCCGCGCGCGTCGATCTCGCGCCGCGCGCCCGATAGCCCGCGGCCGACGGCAACGATGGTCTCACCGAAAATGGCGACATCGGCCTCGAACACATCACTGACGGTCGCGACGCGTCCGCCGCGGATGAGGAGGTCGTAGGCGGGCTCGGTCATGGCAAACTCCTCAAGTCTGGACTCTTGCATTCACTGGATAAAAGCACAGATCGTGCCGCCACACGCCCTTGCACTTTCGGAACGGACGGCGGACGATGCATCACTGGACGGCATGGTCATTGCTTCTTCGCCATCCCGCAGGAAAGCACAATGTCCCGGCCGCGCATTCTCGTCATCAATCCCAATTCCAACCATCTCGTTACACAAGGGCTGGAGGACGCCTTGAAGCCGCTCGGCTTTGAGGGTGGACCGGAGATCGTCTGCGAGACACTGACCGAAGGCCCGTACGGGATCGAGAGCCAGGCTGACGTCGACAGCGTGGTGATGGCGCTGCGCCGTCTGGTAGAAAGCGACAACAGTTCGGCCGCCTTCGTCATCGCCTGCTACAGTGATCCCGGTCTGCATGTCTGCCGCGAAGCAACGGACCGGCCCGTCTTCGGCATCGCCGAATGCGGCGTCCTGACGGCGCTCGCACGCGCTGAATCCTTCGGTGTCATTGCGATCGCGCAGCGCTCGATTCGCCGCCATATCCGTTATCTCAGGCAGATGGGATTGCTGGACCGCCTGACCAGGGAGCGGCCGCTCAACATGAGCGTGGCGGAGACGGCGTCGGGCGAAGGAACGCTCGCGAAGATGATCGAGATCGGACGCGCTCTTAAAGAGGAAGATGGATCCGCCGCCATCGTGATGGGCTGTGCCGGCATGGCGCGTCACCGCAGGCCGCTGGAGCAGGCGCTCGGGATTCCCGTGATCGACCCGACCCAGGCGGCCGTCACCATGGCGCTGGGCACGGTGCAGTTCTCGCATCACTGACTTTCGTCGGACCGTTCGCCCGCATTGTTGCTGCCGCTGATGCGCGCGAGCCACTGCGCATGGCTTTCGCGCGTCAGCTCGAAAGTATCACGCTGGGCCGCCTAGAGCGCCCGATTGGCCGGTAGACATCGAAATCGACATGCATCATGGCTTGGTCGATCAGACCTTCGCGCGCGCGCAGGCGTAGCACTTCACCGACCAGCAGTTCGCGGCCAGGCCCGAAAGCGAGCGCGACATGTCGCCGGCACTCGAGCGCGAAAGGCGCAGCCGCCAACCGCGGTACGGCGACATCGATCGATGGCAATGTCTTTAGCTCCGTCGCCTCCACTTCGCTGTTGCCGGAGGGGGAGTCAACCGCGCAGTCGTTCATGGCTGCCGCCAGCGCATCGTCCACCATATGCACGACGAACTGCCCGCTGCGGTGGATCTTGCGCGTGGTGTCCTTGGGACTGAGATCGGCCTTGTGTTGCAGACCGAGCACCACGAGTGGGGGATCTTCGGAGAAGACGTTGAAAAAGCTGAACGGCGCCGCGTTGACCTTACCGTTCTCGTCGAGGGTCGTGACCAGTGCGATCGGCCGTGGCACGACGACCCCACACAGCAACTTGTACCGGTCGTGTGGATCGAGTTCGCGGAAGGAGATACCAGACATCTAGTTTTCCGGAGGCGGCACCGCGCCGGTGCGGCTGGTGATCAGGCCGTAGTGCTCGATGCGGCGGTGGCGGGCGAAGTCGAAGATCGTTTCCTTGCCGAAGACGGTGGCGTCGAGATCGCAGGGGTAAACCAGCAGTTCGTCTTCTTCGGTGCTGGCCTCGACGACGATCTCGCCGTTGGGATCGACGATCAGGCTGCCGCCAATCAAGGGATGTCCATCCTCGACACCGGCCTTGGCGACGCACACGACCCAGGTCGAGTTCTGGTAGGCGCCCGCCTGGGCGGACAGGCGATTATGGAACAACCGCTTCTCGGGCCCCTCCTCGCTCTTCTGGGCATTGACCGAGGGCGTGTTGTAGCCGATCAGCACCATCTCGACGCCTTGCAGGCCCATGACGCGATAGGTCTCCGGCCAGCGCCGATCGTTGCAGACCGCCATGCCAAAGATACCGCCGAGCGCGCGCCAGACGTTGAAACCGAGATCACCCGGCTCGAAGTAGCGCTTCTCCAGATGCTGGAACGCGCGTTCTCTATCGAACTCCGAATGACCCGGCAGATGAACCTTGCGGTATCTTCCGACAATCCTAGCGGATCTATCCGTCAGGATGCAGGTGTTGAAATGGTGCCCGTCCGGTGTCAGTTCGGCATAGCCGAAGCTCATTGCCATCTGGTGTCGAGCGGCGCGCTCGAACAGCGGCTTGGTCACCGCGTTCGGCATCTCGCGTTCGAACCAGGCATCGACCTCGGCCTGATCTTCCATGTACCAGCGCGGAAAGAAAGTAGTGAGTGCGAGTTCCGGATAGACGATCAGATCGGCGTCCCTCACTTTGGCTTCATCGATCAGCGCGATCATGCGCTTGACGACGGCTTCGCGGCTGTCAGCTTTCTGGATTGGGCCCAACTGGGCGGCGGCAACGTTGATGACGCGCATGGATAACTTCCTGGGTACTTTTGTGGCCGCGCTGTACAAAAATGAAGCAGTTTTGCGGAGTTCTTTCCGGCTCTATCGAAGTCAACAATTAAAATTTTGATTCACTCGAAGTCAATTCCAGAGAAGGTCCAGGGTGACGCACGTCTGTTCTGCATTTCCGGCTGGCCCGTCATCGGCCACCGGTAGTTCTCACGAGGCAACGACCGTCAAATCATTGCAGGCGACAGGTTGTCATGCGGGCCGAGCGGCCGTGCTTGGTCGAGCGCTTCAAACAACGAATGGTGCAAAGCACCATCTCGTTTCTCGGCGCTGATCGGCTACGCGACGGTTAGTCCCTCTCATATTCGAGGCCGTAGCGCCCAGACTGAAAAGGTTAACAGTCGAGGCAGCCTAACGGTAGCGGGATTCGAATCTCCGTTGTGTTCTGTCGCAATTTGATTATACTGCTCGCTCAGCTGCAACCGCTGCTGATTTGATCGTTGGTGACCAGGCCCGTCTGTTTAGGCGGGCCGTTGCCGTTTCAGGGTTTGTGGCTATGACTCGTTCCAATCGGGTTGACCATATTCGCATTACCTCGCACCCGGCACCGGGTGCCAAGCTTAACTTCCCGATCGCCTGGGGCGCACCAAGCGCGCGCGAACGCGGACCGGTGATTGGCACGGTGTCACGCCCGCAGGATCGCAACGTCATCGGTACCCATGGTGGCTCCTATTCGGTCTATCGCGCGCTCGCCGTCTCATCCGGCGCGCTCGACCCGATCCGGCGTCCGGATCTCACCAACACCCATCCCGCCGAAACGATTGGACCGTTTCCGCAATGGACCGATCCGCAGCCGATTGTCTCGCTTGATCCATGGGGACATCTCGCCGCTGAAAACTTCGCCAAGGAGATCGCCGAAGGCATTGACATCCGTCCCAGTATTGCCATCACGCGCGCTCGTCTTGATCTGCCTGAACTGCAGGAGGCGATCGAAGCCGGACGGCTCAAGCATGACGGCGAGTTCGTACACAAGAATGGAAGTGTCTCCGTGGTCAAGATCGCGATCGACCCGGTGTGGTATCTGCCCGGCCTGGCGGAGCGCTTCGCAACCACCGAGAACAATCTGCGCCGACAACTGTTCGAGCAGACCGCAGGCATGTTTCCGGAACTGGTGACACGGCCTGATCTGCAGGTTTTTCTACCGCCGATCGGCGGCACGACAGCCTATCTGTTCGGCGACATCAGCAAACTGCCGGACCACCGCACCAAGATAACGTGTCGCGTTCATGACGAGTGCAACGGCTCCGACGTGTTTGGTTCGGACATCTGCACCTGCCGTCCATACCTGATCCACGGCATCGAGGAATGCGCGCGCGCCGGACA
>JBATYU010001092.1:0-2697 GCA_049674245.1 Bradyrhizobium sp.
GCCGACGACCTCAAGAAGCTCACCGGCGTGTCCGGTGCGATCGAGAATAAGTTCAACGACCTCGGCATCTTCCATTATTGGCAGCTCGCCGAGCTCGACCACGATACCGCACACAAGATCGGTGAAGAGGTCGGACTTCCGAGCAGCGCCGATAGCTGGGTTAGCCAGGCCAAGGCGCTCACCGCGGAAGCGGAATAACGTAATGCGATGGCCGGATTTCGCATCCGGCCACGATTTCCTTCTCTTGTAATTTCTCTTGCAATTTCCTGGCGGAGGACGGCGGCGCGGCGGCAAGGGCCGCGGCACAATTGCCCTGACAGGTCAGAGGACGTTCAACGATGGCAACGATCACAGCAGCGATGGTCAAGGATCTGCGCGAATCGACCGGCGCAGGCATGATGGACTGCAAGGCGGCGCTGACCGAGAGCGGCGGCGACATGCAGGCCGCCCAGGATTGGCTGCGCAAGAAGGGCCTGTCGAAGGCCGCGAAAAAGGCCGGCCGCATCGCCGCGGAGGGGCTGATCGGCGTGGTGACGTCAGCCACCAAGGGCGTTGTCGTCGAGGTCAATTCCGAGACCGACTTCGTCGCCCGCAACGAGCAGTTCCAGGGTCTGGTCAAGATGATTGCGCAGGTCGCGCTCGACGTTGGCGCCGACGTCGACAAGATCAAGGCCGCCAAGGTCGGCAGCGTGACCGTGGAGACCGCGATTGCCGACGCGATTGCGACCATCGGCGAGAACATGACGCTGCGCCGCGCGGCTTCGCTCCAGGTCGCCAAGGGCGTGGTGTCGAGCTACGTCCATAACGCGGTGATCGAGGGCGCCGGCAAGATGGGCGTGATCGTGGCGCTCGAATCGGCCGGGAAGACCGATGAGCTCGCCCATCTTGGCCGCCAGCTTGCCATGCATATCGCCGCCGCCAATCCGCAGGCGATCGACCAGGCCGGGCTCGATCCTGCCGTGGTGAAGCGCGAGAAGGACGTCTTGGCCGACAAATACCGCCAACAAGGCAAGCCGGAAAACGTGATCGAGAAGATCGTCGAGTCAGGCCTGAAGACCTTCTACAAGGAAGTCTGCCTGCTCGAGCAGGCCTTTATCCACGACAGCGCCAAATCGGTCGCCCAGGCCCTCAAGGAAGCTGAGGGCAAGATCGGCGGAGCTGTGAAGATCACCGGATTTGTGCGCTATGCTCTCGGCGAGGGAATCGAAAGGCAGGAATCGGATTTCGCCGCCGAGGTCGCGGCCGCCAGCGGCAAGAAGTAGCCGGCTGAACTTAATCCTTGCGGCGTGTCGCGCCGGAAGCTGTTCGCGCGGGAAGGGAAGCTAAATGGCCGAGCCGGTCTACCGTCGCGTGGTGATCAAGCTATCAGGCGAATATCTCGCCGGCACGCATTCCTTCGGCATCGATCAGCCGACCATTGACCGGATCGCCGACGAGTTGATCGCTGCCCAAAAGCTGGGCGCCGAGGTTGCCGTTGTGGTCGGCGGCGGCAACATCGTCCGCGGCGTCGAAGTGTCGTCGCGCGGCGTATCCCGCACCACCGGCGACACCATGGGGATGCTGGCGACGGTGATGAACTGCCTGGCGCTGGAGGCCGCGATTGAGCGCAAGGGCGCGGGCGCACGCACGCTTTCGGCGTTCGTGATGCCGCAGATCTGCGAGCTGTTCACCCGCGGTGCAACGCACAAATATCTCGCCGAGGGCCGCATCGTGCTGCTCGGCGGCGGAACCGGCAACCCGTTCTTTACGACCGACACCACGGCGGTGCTGCGCGCGGCCGAAATCGGGGCGCAGGCGGTGCTGAAGGCCACCAATGTCGATGGCATCTATAGCGCTGACCCCAAAAAGGATAAGACTGCCAAGCGATTTGACCGTTTGACGCATTCCCAGGCGATCGAGGGTGGCTACAAGGTGATGGACGCGACCGCATTCGCGCTTGCCCGCGAGACGTCGCTGCCTATCATCGTATTCTCGATCGCCGAACCGGGCTCGATCGGCGCGATCCTGCGCGGCACCGGTCGCGGAACAACCGTCGCCGGCTGACCGGCTTCTAATTCGCCGGACGCGCGATTCGGTCGGGCGCGTCGAGGAAGGCGTATCAGGAGGAAGGCGTATCAGGAGGGAGAGCGTTATGCCCACGGGTAAATTTGACATCAACGAATTGAAGCGCCGCATGCAAGGCGCGACCCAGGCGCTCAAGCATGAACTGGGTGGTTTGCGGACCGGCCGTGCCTCGGCCTCGATGCTGGAGCCGGTGCAGGTCGACGCCTACGGCACCCACATGCCGCTAAACCAGTTGGCGACCATCAGCGTGCCCGAGCCCCGGCTGATTTCCGTTCAGGTCTGGGACAAGTCGATGGTCAAGGCGGTAGAAAAGGCGATCGTCGATTCCAATTTGGGCCTCTCGCCTGCGACCGAAGGGCAGGTGCTGCGGTTGCGGATCCCGGAGCTCAACGAAGAGCGTCGCAAGGAACTGGTGAAGGTCGCGCACAAATATGCCGAAGCCGCCAAGGTCGCGGTCCGCCACGTCCGCCGCGACGGTCTCGACACCGTCAAGAAGCTCGAGAAGAACCACGAGATTTCCGAGGACGACCAGGAGCGCCTTGCCAACGACGTGCAGAAGGCAACCGACGGGTCGATTTCGGAGATCGATCAATTGCTCGCGGCCAAGGAAAAGGAAATCCTCACCGTTTAAGG
>JBATYU010001093.1:0-1760 GCA_049674245.1 Bradyrhizobium sp.
ACACGCGACGGTCGCTCGCTCGACCGGATCTGTGGCGTGAGCCGAAAGCGCTTCCAAGCGCTGCTCCGCTTCCGTCAGCGCGCCGGTCAGGAACTCACATTCGGCCCGATTCAGTTCCAGCGCGAAGCGGAGCTCGCGCCGGCGCACCCAGCAATCCTCCGCCAACGCCGCGGCACCGGCGGCGAGATAGTTCAGCGCCGAGACGTACGCAGTTGAGGCTTTGGCGCGCTCGCCGGCGAGCAGATTGAGCGCGGCGAGCTGCTCGCGCTCCTGCATCGAGGTCATTAAGCTCGCCCCACGATTGAGCTGATTGACGATATCGAAGATCGCCTTCTCCGGTTTTTCGGGAGGCGTATGCGCCGCGAGCAGTCTCCCTATTCGAAGGTGCGCCTCGCCGCGCAGTTGCTCCGGGATCAGCCCATAGGCGGCCTCCTTAACGCGATCGTGGACGAACCGGTAAGCGCCTGCCACACGCTCGACTAACCCCTGATAGCGGGCCGGCCACAAAGTCGTATCGAGCTGCCCCTCTGAAATCCCGAGGACCATCGAAAGTGCTGTGCTCTCGGCAATGTTTCCAAGACAAGCCAGCTGCTGCAATGCATTCTGCGCCTCGGTCGGCAGGCGGGTGAGCTTGCCGACCATAAGATCAACGACGTTGTCGGTGTAGCCCTTGGCGTGAATGCGGTCGATATCCCAGGACCAGCGCGCGCCATCATGATCGAATGTGAGTAATCCTTCCTCGACGAGCGAAGACAGGAACTGAATGGCGAAAAACGGATTGCCGCCGGTCTTCACGTGCACCAGTTTCGCAAGCGGCGCAGCGCGCTCTAACTCGCAGCAAAGAGCGTCCGCGACCAACTGCTCAAGGTGCTCTCGGGCGAGCGGCGACAGCTTGATCTCCACGACCTTTCCGCCAGCGGCCTTGATAGCGTCGAGCTTTCTCATTAGCGGATGGGCCGCAGCGACTTCGGTGTCGCGATAGGCACCGATCAGCATGAGGTGCTCCAGATCTGGCCGCAACAGGTCCTCCAGCAGATCAAGCGTCGCCGCGTCGAGCCACTGCAGGTCGTCGAGGAAGAGCGCCAGTGGCTGGTTCGGTCGGGCAAATGCGCCAATGAAGCGTCGAAATACGAGTTGAAAACGGCTTCGTGCCAGCTGTGGCGGCAACTCAGGAACCGGTAGCTGGTCTCCGATGATTAGCTTGAGTTCGGGTATGAGGTCGATGATTAGCCGCCCGTTCGATCCCAGCGCCTCTAGAAGCGCGTGGCGCCAGCTTGCCAACTCGGTGTCGCTCTTGCTGAGGAGAAGCCGGACGAGACTTTGAAAAGCCTGCACCAGTGTCGCGTATGGGATATCGTGCTTGTACTGGTCGAACTTGCCGGACGCGAACAGGCCGCGCCGCGGCACCAGCACCTTGTGTAGTTCGTCGACGACTGAGGACTTGCCGATGCCGGAATATCCTGAGACCAGCACCAACTCTGGCACACCGGTCTTGATGATGCGATCGAAGCAGGAAAGCAACGTCGTGATCTCACGATCTCGTCCGTACAGCCTTTCGGGGATCAGCAGCTGGTTCGGCGTGTCCTGCAGGCCGAGCGGGAAGTCATCGATGCGGCGGCGCGCTTCCCATTCCACCAGGCAGCGTCGCAGATCGCGCTCGACACCGCCGGCGGTCTGGTAACGATCCTCGGGTGTCTTGGCGAGCAGTTTCATGATGATCGCCGAGACGGGCGCTGGGATACTCTCTAGCCGCTCCCTTG
>JBATYU010001094.1:0-7738 GCA_049674245.1 Bradyrhizobium sp.
CGGTGAGACTGATGAGAATGCCGAGCCGCCGGTCGATATGCGGGCTGAAGAAGCCAACGACGAGACCGGCTACTGCCATGCCCATCGTGGTGGCATTGACCGCAAATCCCATCGCGGCCGGTGCGACCTGATAATGTCTTGCGAGCGAGGGCAGGATCGCCTGGGTTGCGAACAGATCGACCACCGTCAGGAAGGCGGTGAGACCGATGATGATCGAACGCAGCACGACGCCAGGAGAGTGGTCTTCGATTGCCGTCGCTGGGGATTTCATCGGTTGCGCGGAGATGTCGGTCATGGCGGCTTGAGCCTTGAAAAAGGTTGGATGCGACGGTCGGGAGTGCGGGGCGACACGGGATCCGAGCCCGTCGCATCCGGCAACGAGCGTATTTTGGTGGGGGCTGCGCTCGTTACATGTTCTCGTTACATGTTGTGGTCGTTCGGGTCCTTGCGGACGTCGCCGACATAGAGAATGACGGTCTCCTTGCCGAGGTTCTTCCACCAGTGCGAGGTGCCGAACACTTCCGGCCTGATATCGCCGGCCTTGTGCGTGATCGCCACTTCGCAGTTGCTGGCATATTCAATGATCTCGCCCTGCTCGACGAAAATCAGCGCCGGCCGGTCGTCATGGCTGTGCCAAGGCACGATGCCACCGGGCTCGATGGTGAGCTTGCGGAAGCGCAATTCGCGGCCTTCGATGTGGGCGGGCTGCTTGCCAAGATCGATCGAACCGAGAGTGACGTCAGTGACGCCGACAGGCTTATAGTCGACCATGGCGCGAACGTTGGGTTTCATCTTGTCGGCAGGGCATTCACCCGCGAACGCGGTAGATGCGACAACCATCGATCCGGTAATGGCGACGGCGAGGCCGAGGGCTCGCGTACGCGTGTCTTGCTTGAACATGTCTGATCTCCTCTGAGTGAACCACCTCGCCGATCGATGCTCGGCTTGGGCGACACCATCGTTGAAAACGTGCGCGCGGTGAAATGCCTGATAGCTCCCGGATCGATAGCGCGGCGCTATGTGGCGTCACGCGTGGCCGAACATGTGCTTGATGTCGGACGAAAACGTCGGATAGGCGCAGACGTTATCCTTGAGCTGGTGCGCGGTGATGCCGAACTTGATGGCAAGTCCGAAGACGTTGATCAGCTCCTGGCCTTCGTGCCCGACAAAATGTGCGCCGAGGATGCGATCGGTCGATTTGTCGACGATGGTCTTCGACCAGGCCACCGTCTCGGCATAGGTCTTGGCCGAAAACCAACCGAGCATGTCGTTGGCGTGAACCTCCACGTCAAGGCCCTTTCCGCGCGCCGCAGCTTCGGTCAATCCTACGGCGGCCAGGGTAGGGACGGTATAGACCGAATTTGCCATGCCCTCGTAATCGGGGCTGCATTTCGGCCCTTCGACAATATTGCGGCGACGATTTCACCCTCGTAGGTCGCGAGCGGCGATAGTTGCGGCGAGATCGGGAGCGCATCGCCGCAGACCTGGACCTGCGGGTTCGAGACCGAGCGCAGATAGCGGTCGACGCTGACCCGGCCGTTGGCATGTTCAATATTTCCAGCCGCCAGATCCAGCGTGTCGACATTTGCGATACGGCCCGCGCCATTGACGACGCGGCCGGCTTCCAACGCATGCTCGGTACCGTCATGCATGAAGATCACGCGCAGCCGCCCGTTGGCGGGCTCGATGCGCTTGACGGTGACGGCGGTTTTGACCCGAATGCCGATCCGTTCGCTCTCGGCCGCAAGATGCGCGACCGCATCAGTGTCCATCGCGGGCAGGAGCTGCGGCAGGGCCTCGAGGATGGTGACGCCAGCACCGGCGCGCGCATAGACATGGCCGAATTCGAGCGAGATCACGCCGCCGCCGATGAAGATCACCGAAGGCGGCAATCCGCGCTCGCTCAGCATCTCGTCGGAGGTGATCATGTGCTCGGCACCCGGGATCGGCAGCGGCCGCGGCTTTGAGCCCGTCGCGATCACGATGTGTCGACCTTCAAGATGCGATCGCCGACGCGGATGGCGTCGGGGCCAGCGAACGCGGCTTCGCCCTTGATCACCTGGACTCCGCGCTTTTCCATCGCGCGGGCGAGATTGGCCGGGATGTCCTTGATCATGTCCTTCTCGCGGTCGATCAGGCTGGCCCAATCGAGCTTCGGCTTTCCGACCGAGATTTTGTGAATGCCGGCGCGCTCGATCTCTTGCAGCGCGTGGCCGGCCGCCACCAATATCCTCTTCGGCGTGCAGCCGCGGTTCGGGCAGGTGCCGCCGAGGTCCCTGGCCTCGATCAGCGCGACCGACATTCCCGCGCGCCGCACCGGGCCGGTCACGCCAATACCGGCATTGCCGCCGCCGAGGATCACGACGTCGAATTGTTCCGCTGTCATCGAATTGGCCCCGTCTTCCGGCGATCGGCACACAAGTTCCGCTTTGAGGACTTTACGCTACGGCTTTGCGCTCCGTTACCTCGTGGTGATGGTCGAGATGATCGATTGGACGACCTTGGTCGCCATCTTGAACTGAGCTTCGCGATCCCTGATGTTGTGGCGGCGCGCGATCCATTCGAAATCGGTCCAGACCGCCCAGACGTCGCCATTGTCGTCCTGCGTCAGGAGCAGGCGAACCGGCCAGTCGAGCCCGGCATTCGGGTTCGAGGTGATGAACTGCGTGCCGAGCGGCGGATTTCCGAACACCAGGAGGGTCGAGGGACGAAGCTTGATGCCGGCGTCGGCCGCGAGCTTCGACTGATCGATTTCCATGAAGAACCTGATGCCCTTGCCGGCGATATCCGCCTTGATGCGGCTGATCGCCTCCGCCATTGGGACGGCGCTCTTGACCCGTACGATGCCGTTATCGGTTTCGACCCGCGCGTCGATCGGGGCGGCCGACGCCCAGAGGGCGATCAGCAATAGAAACGTGGTGAATTTCGCAAGGCGCAACAGTTTATGGCGGGGCATCGGGTTCTCCTGTCGGGTCGCATGGATTGCTTTGGCGACAGGATCGCCGCTCCCACCTGAAATACGAAATGCCGGCTTGCTCTGAAGTCCATAGCCCGGCGCTATCGCGGGTGACGATAGGTGGCGGCTATCGAACTGATTGGGCAAGGGCATTTCTAACCGCCGGCGATCCGTCCTCTGATCGCTTGGTGCCCTGATCTAAGCCCTTGTGGGCGGCCGGCCGGGGCCAATAACATTGAACCGAAATGCTGGAGCCAGCCATGACCTCGCTTTCATCCGCTGATGCCGAACGTCTGAGGCAAGCCTTCCTGCACTGCCGCGACATGGAAGGCACGCTCGGTGAGCAGCTTGAGGCCTATGCCGCCGCGGGGCGCGAGATCTTTCCGGCCTATAGCGAAGCAGTCGATCGTTTGGTCCAGCGTATCCATGAAAATGGCGGCGGCGAGAACGCGCCGCGTCCCGGAGAGGCGATGCCGCCGTTCCTGCTGCCTGATGTGACCGGCCGGCTGGTCGGCCTGCCGTCGCTATTGGCGGACGGTCCGGTCGCCGTGATGTTTTTCCGCGGTCATTGGTGCCCGTATTGCCGGTTGAACGTCCGCGCCGTGATCGAGGCGATGGACCGGATCAAGGCGGTGGATGGGCAGGTCGTCGCGATCATGCCGGAGACGCAGGCCTTTGCCGGCAAATTCAAGACCGACTCCGGCGCGCCATTTCCTGTCCTGACCGATCTCGACAACGGCTACGCCCTGTCGCTCAATCTGGCGATCTGGCTCGGGCCCGAAATCCAGAAGCTGCTGTCGTATCAGGACATGGCGAGCTTTCATGGCAATGAGGGCTGGGTGCTCCCGATTCCTGCGACCTTCGTGGTCGGCCGTGACGGCTTGGTGAAGGCGCGCTTTGTCGATCCCGACTTCCGCAAGCGGATGGCAGTCGAGGATCTGATCGCCGCGATCAAGGCCGCCTGACGCCGCGCCTTCTGCTAAAGTGCGATGATTTCAGGATGAACCATCATCGCGCTTTAGCTCGCTATTTGCGCATGATTTTTTTGGAAGGCCGCTACACACTTTTCCGGATCATGCGTTAGCCGCCCTTGCCGAGATGTTCCCGCCAGTCGGCACCGCGCAGCATGCGCATCGCGGCGGAAGCGACCGCGGTGCGCTCACGGCCCGCGACGCCGTAGAGATGGACGGTGCGGCGCGCATCGAGGCCTTCAACCGGCGTCCGCTTCAGGCTTTCGGGCAGCGACGAAGTATTCGGCACGACGGCGATACCGATATCGGCCTCTACGAGCTCGATCAGGTCGCGCTCGGAGGAGATTTCATGGCTGGGATCGACGTCGAGGCCGTGTTCGCGCAACGACGCGCTGAGGCGGTCGGCATGTTCGCAATAATTGCGCGACAGCAATGACTCCGAACGAAGGTCCTCGAACGCAACCCTGTCGCGATCGGCCAGCCGGTGCCGCCGGCTGACGACAAGCTGGAAATCCTCCGTGAAAAGCGGCCAGGTGTCGAGCCGGTCCCAGTCCTGGCCAAGCTCGGCGGCAATGCCGAGCTCGGCGTCGCCCTTCTTCAGCATTTCAGCGACCTCACGGCTGTTGCCGCGGAGAAACTTGAACTCCAGCCGGTTGAACTGCCGCTTGATCTGGTTGAGGAATGGAATCAGAATCGACAGATCGACGGAATGGGTCAGCGCGATCCGCAGCGCCCCGATCTCGCCGCTCCTGAACGATGAGGCGAGCGACCTCGCGCCGGCCGCGGCCTCATAGCATTGTTTCAGCAGCGGGTGCATGCGCTGGCCGAGCTCGGTAAACCCAGCCGGCCTCTCGCGCCTGAACAGGTCGCCGCCAAGCTCAGCCTCCAGCTGCTTGATTGCCCGCGTTAGCGATGGCTGCGTCACATTGCATTCATCGGCAGCGCGCGTGAAGTTGAGCGTCCGCGCGACCGCGAGAAAATACCGGACCTGATGCATTTCCATGATCAAGCTCCCTGATGCCGCGGCCAATCTAGCCCCTGGAGACGCCGAACCGCCATAGCGGCTGCCTATAGTATCGCAAGCCAAACGGCATTTCCGGAATGGCCTTTGGCGCGCTCAAATGCCGCAACCGGCGTAACAATTTGCAGGCCTATGTCGAACCTAGGGAATACGGCCGGCTGCAAGGGTGCAGGAGACGATGGACATGCAGGACAATGCGGTTTTCCGGAGCGGCAAGGGCTTTGGCGGGAGCTTGCCGGGCCAGGTCGTGCTGGTGCTGCAGGGCGGCGGTGCGCTCGGCTCCTATCAGGCCGGCGTCTATCAGGCGCTACACGAAGCCGGCATCGAGCCGGACTGGATCATCGGTACCTCGATCGGGGCGATCAATGCCAGCCTGATCGCGGGCAATGAACCCGAGCACCGGCTCCCGCGTCTGCGGGAATTTTGGAAACGGATGGAGCAGAATCCGGGTTGGAACTTTCGCGAGACCTTCCCGGGCTTCAACGAGAAGCTCTCTTATTGGTCGACCATCACCCACGGCATCGCCGGTTTCTTCCGACCCAACCCGCTGGCCCATGCCGGCGAAGCCTATGTGCTGGGGCCCGAGCACGCAGGCTATTACACGACCTCGCCGCTGCAGCGGACGCTCGAGGAGCTGGTCGATTTTGATCTGGTCAACCGCTGCAAGCCGCGGCTGACCGTCGGCGCCGCCCATGTCCGCACCAGCCAGATGCGCTATTTCGACAGCCGCGACGGCGCGATCAGCGTAAGGCATGTGATGGCGTCAGGTGCGCTGCCGCCGGCCTTTCCGGCGGTGCGGATCGAGGGCGAGCTCTACTGGGATGGCGGCATCCTGTCCAACACGCCGACGGAAGCAGTGTTCGACGACAACCCGCGCAGGGACTCGCTGATCTTCTCCGTCCACCTGTGGAATCCACTCGGCTCCGAGCCGACCACGATGGCGGAGGTGTTCAACCGCCACAAGGACGTGCAATATTCTAGCCGGATCGCGAGCCAGATCGTGCGCCAGCAGCAGATCCACCGGCTGCGTCACGTCATCAACCAGCTTGCCGCGCGCCAGCCCGAGGCCGAGCGCAGCAGCCCGGCGGCGCGTGAGCTGGCAAGCTATGGCTGCCAGACCCGGATGCATGTGGTGCGCCTGCTCGCGCCGCAACTCGATCGCGAGACCCACACCAAGGACATTGATTTCAGCCCTGACGGCATCAAGCGGCGTTGGGACGCGGGCCACGCCCATACGAAATCGGTACTGGAGCGCGCGCCGTGGGTCGGCGAGTTCGATCCGCTCTCCGGCGTCGTGTTTCACGAGCATATGGAGATGATGCCGCAGGCGGCGGAGTGAACGAGGCGTTAGCTTCTGGCTATATCAGCCACCACTGGTCTAGCGTGCGTTATCCGCGAGGCTCCTCCCGGCAGCCGGAACCGCCGCCGATGACGCCGCCATTCCAGTCGCTTCCTGCACGAAGGTGTCCTGGCCCTCGCCATTCGCCCGTTCCTTGTGCAGGTTCACCTCCCACCACAGCGTTGGCTCAACGAGCAGCCGCGACACGACACCGGGATGGTCGACATTATGCTGCGGCATCAGAGCGAAGCCTAGGCCGCGCGCGATGCGCGCCGGCAGGGAAGCCGCGGAGTGATCGAGACCCTGTAGGCCCTAGGTCGAGGTAGAGCGCGCTATGGCAGGCTGAAAGGTCCCAGCCAAAGGAGCGCGCCAACCCATTTCTCCTGTTCATCCGAGTCGGCCCATCTCTGTTGGAGGTCAGGAACTGTCCCGGCGTTCAGCACCGGAATCGGGCTATCTTGTCATTTCGCCTTCAGCGCCGCGACATGAGACCATTCCTCGTCCACGCCTGACTGCTGAAGACGCTTGCACCGCTCGAGCAACAGGGAAGCCGGCCAGTCGTGGGGGCGCCCGCTAAGTACCGCCTCGAAATGGATGATCGCGGCTGAGAAGTCGCGACGACGATATCTCGAAAGCCCTTCTTCGTAGCTCGCGATCCAGTCTGTCTTTTCACCGCTGACTTCTACAAGCCCGATCAACTCGTAAACCGCCAGTCCCTCCGTCCGGCCATAGACCGCGATGCTGTCGATCTCGCGCGTGAGGAAGGCATCCCCGATCAGGCGCTTCGTCTCCGTGCCAATCAGGATCTGCGTGCCATATTGCTTATTGGCGCTCTCCAACCGGCTCGCCACATTCACGGTGTCGCCGATCACCGTGTAGTTCAGCCGCAATTCGGAGCCGATATTGCCGACCAGCATGCGGCCGGAATTGATCCCGGTCCGGATTTGCAGCGGCTTGCCCTGGTCGTCGGTCAGTCCGGCGCTGCCGAGCGCATCGCGGATGGCAAGCGCCGCGCGGCAGCAGCGTAGCGCGTGATCGGCCTGTGGCGTCGGCGCGCCCCAGAACGCCATCACGGCGTCGCCGATGAACTTGTCGATGGTGCCGGCGTTGGCGTCGATGATTTCGGAGGCGAGGTCGAGATAGCCCGACAACAGCGGCACGACGCGATCGCCCATGCGTTCGGAAAGTCCGGTGAAGCCGGCGACGTCGATGAACATCACGGTCAGCTCCTGTATGGAGCCACCGGGCCTGGCCTCGACGCCCTGGCGCAGCAGCGAGCGGACCAAATCGGCCGGGATGAACTTGCGAAACGCAGACAGGCCCGCGGCCATCTCGGCGATTGCGCCAGACAGGCTCGCTAGCTCCGCGAGCCGCGACGGGTGACGCCGCACCTCTTCCAGCGCAAAGTTCTCGACATGCCGGATTTCGCCGACGACGCGGGCAAGTGGTGT
>JBATYU010001095.1:0-1933 GCA_049674245.1 Bradyrhizobium sp.
TCGGCACGCACCTTCTGGAGCTTGTCGGTCGAGCGTCCCGCGATCGCCCAGGACGGAGCATCGTCGCCGCGATAGGACGTCGCCAGATATTCGGCGATGAGACGGCCGGTGTAACCCGTCGCGCCATAGACGATGAGGTCGAAGTCCCGCTTCACGACGTTGGTCCTCCTCGAGACCCGGGAGAGCTATCTTCAGATCCGTGTGAAATCGCTGTGTACGCTTCGTGGCCACTGTCGCCAGGGATCGCGTCGTCGCATTGCCTGTCCCCAGGCCCAGTACTACGCAGCAATGGCGCAATTACAGCAGGTTCTTGGGGTCCATGAAAGGGGTGAGGCTCAGGTTGCGCAGCAGCATTCTTACTGAATCGCATGTCTCATAAGGGTCTAGGCTGTGTGAAAAGTCCGTAGTTCGGTCAAACTGAGACATCTGTGCCTCGGAACAAAGGGTCGGCTCCATCCCCGAGACCAGGCATTGCGCAAACTGCACGAGTGGGCTTTTCTTTTTATTTCCGAAATTTTGCGTGCGAACCAGGAGACGAAAGTGTGCGTCAATTCACAGGCGCGGGGTCTGGTGGAGTCGTTACGACAGGCCCAATTTGCGACCCTTGATCTCATGCGCCGTGCACAAGGACATGCACTGGGCGCTATCGGATTTGATCCTGCCGAACTGACGCATCGGAGACTTGCCAGCGGAGATCATTGGCGGCTTCGCGATTATGGAGGCCCCGGCCCAGAGACATCGCTGCTCATTATCGCCGCTCCAATCAAGCGGCCCTATATTTGGGATCTCGGGCCAAACGTCAGCGCCATCCGCTACTGCCTGAGCCACGGCGTGCGCGTATACCTCGTCGAATGGATTGCACCGACACCATCAAGCGGACATGTCGGGCTCGATGAATGCGTGAGAGCCATATCCGAATGTGTGGCGAGGATCGCAACCGAGCCGAAAGCGACAAAGCCCTTCCTGATCGGCCACTCGCTTGGCGGGACGTTAGCGGCAGCCTTTAGCGCATGCGAACCGCGAGCTGTCCGCGGTCTATTGCTTCTCAGTGCGCCCATTTGCTTTCAACCAGCGACGAACAGATTTCGCGATGCGCTCGTCTCGATGATTCCGCCTGATCTGAGTGAAACGGACATCATCCCGGGCTCGCTGCTGTCGCATGCAAGCGCTTTCGCCTCCCCTGATACGTTCGTATGGTCCCGGTTGATGGATGCCGCAATGAGCATTGGCGACTTGCGGGCGCTGGATGTCCATGCGCGGGTTGAGCGCTGGGCTCTTGACGAGGCCCCGCTCCCGGGAAGGCTGGTCCATCAGATTGCCGAATGGCTGTATCGGGAAAACCGGTTCTGCCGAGGCGCTCTCACCGTGCTGGGTCGCACGATTGGCCCGTCATGTCTCGACCTCCCGACACTCGCGGTCGTCAACACGGCGGACGAGGTTGCACCGCTCGCCTCGATTGAACCGCTCCTTGATGCGTTGCCTACCAAGGATGTCTCGCTCATCAAATACCCCGGCGAGATCGGCGTTGCATTGCAGCACCTCGGAATTCTTGTAGGACGGGAGGCTTACGCGCGTATCTGGCCGAACATCATCGCTTGGCTGGCGGCGCATCGCTGAAGGCCGATCCGGCGGCAAACCGGCGCGGATATCCGCTTTGGTCATGACCAAACAACCTCTGCCCTCAATGAGGAGCCCGAGTTTTCCGCTTCGGCAAAGGAGATGTGCACTGTGAAGCGGAATCGGTCGGCAGCCGAGGTCGCCTATGGGTGATGAGCCGTTCGCAATGAGTCCGCTATACCCCGCATAACAGACATCGATCGGCTTCGTGCAAAAATCATGATTTATGCACAAATTCGTTGACCCTATATAACATGCGGCTTTATGTTGTGCATATTATATGTGCGAAATGGAGGGCCATATGACTGTCTATGGA
>JBATYU010001096.1:0-7221 GCA_049674245.1 Bradyrhizobium sp.
CTACCAGGCCAAGCGCAGCGGCCGCAACCGCGTCGAGGCGGCCGAAGAGCTGCCGCTGTCGCTGGAAAATTGGCGGCGCAAGACCGCGGGCCTCTCGGCGCCTCCGCGGCCAGAGCCGGTGGCGGCGTGACGGTGGCGAGCGGCAGGTAACCTGCCCTTTACCATTCGATCCGTATCATGTCGCTCATGGATCCAATCCGCAGACGGAACGCTCATGCCGTTCTGACGTCGCTCGAAGCAGCCGCCGTCTCGGCGCGTGGCGGTTTTGCCTGCATGTTCTCGACCTCGGATGAATACGAGACCGCGCTGATCTCGGAACGGCGCGCACAGGGCCGCTACGGCCGTCCCGGCAGCCACTGGCCGTTGCTCATGTTGGTCGGCTGCGCGCTAACGGTCACCTGCATACTGCTGCTTCTCAACTGATCTTGCGGACGATTCGGAAGGATGAAAAGCGCCGAAGGGCGCTTTTTCTTTTTGGGCGGCTGCGTTAGATAGGCCGGTACCAACGAGAGGCAACCCCATGATCACCGAAATCGCGCAGATCGAGATCAAACCCGGCGCGGAGAAGGATTTCGAAGCTGCCGTCGAGAAAGCGCGTGCTGCCTTCGGTCGCGCCAAGGGTTTTCACGGATTTGAGCTGCATCGCTCGATCGAAAAGCCGCAGCGCTATCGTCTGATGGTCAAGTGGGAAACGCTGGAAAACCATACTGTCGATTTTCGCGGCTCGGAAAATTTTGCGGAGTGGCGCGGGCTGGTCGGGCAGTATTTTGCCGCACCGCCCGAGGTCGAGCACACCCATAAAGTGGTGTCCTCGGTTAATGATTAGGTGGCCGCAAGTTCGGGCGGCGGCTTGTCGGCTTTGAAATAATCGATCATGACTTTCGCGATCGCCATCAGCGGCAATGCCAGCGCCAGGCCCCAGATGCCGAACACGATACCGAGCAGGATCTGAAACGCGAACAGCGTGGCGGGCGGAATGTCGAGCGCATGGCGCTGGATGATCGGCGTCAACACGTAGCTTTCCAGTGCATGCACGCCGAGGAACAGGATGAGGGCGCTGAGCGCGGCCACCCAACCGGAGGCGAGGCTCGCGAGCACCACGATCAGTCCGGCAAGGATTGCCCCGACGGTCGGGATGAAGGCGAGCAGCCCGGCCTGTATGCCCAGGATGAACGAGCTCGGGATGCCGATGATCCCAAGCCCGATCCAGGTCACCAGGAACACCGCGGCCATGGTGAGCATCTGCGCGATCAGCCAGCGCTCCAGCGTCTCGCCGATGCGGTCGACGATGATGGTGGCCTGCGCGCGATATTTCACCGGCATCATGAACAGAAGCCCGCTTCGATAGACGCTTGGCTGCGCCGCAAAGGTCAACCCGAGGAACAGCACGATGAAGAAGTTTCCGACCGCGCTCACCGTGCCCAGCAGCAATTTAAGGGTTTGGCTGACGATCGCGCCGCCGCTGGAGGCGATTGCGCCTGCGCTTGGCAGATTATGTGTCGGCGCCGCGCCTGGCGTCGCCGGGGTCGCCGAGGGGGCCACCGTTGCAGCCTGACTGCCGAGATCGAAATAGCTGGTGTCGACGCCGTTCCTTTCGAGGAAGGCCTTTACGTTGACAAGCTGCGACTTGATGGTGTCGCTCAGCACCGCTGCCTGCTGTGCGATGGTAGTGCCGCCGAGGAAGACCACCCCCGACAGCATCGACGCGAGCACGAGGCAGACAATCGTCAGCCGCAGCGCATGCGGCAGCCGGACCACACGGCCGACCAGGTTGGTCATGGCGTTCAACGCGACGCCGAGCAGCATTCCCGCGAAGATCAGGAACAGAGTGGCTGCGTAATGCCAGGCGAACAGCAAAAGTGAGGCGAACAGCACGATGCCGATGCCGCCAACCGCAATCGCCCATGCCAGATCGTTGCGGGCGGAAAGACGACCACCGGTTGGGTCAGCCACGTTGATTCCTTTCTCGCAGCCAGAACAGGATGACTTTTCTTCGAATCGTCAGCCCGTTCTATCTTTTTGTTGAAGCATGATCTTTTCGGAAAACCGGTCCCCACTTTTCCGGATCATGCTCTAGAGGCTCGGCAGCACTCTTTCGTCAAACACGCCGGGGATCAAGCCCGCGAAGGCGCGCCGGTTTGACGATGGCAGCTTGATTGTGCAAAGCGATGCGTGCCGACAGGGGGACACGCGCGTGAATTTCAAATGGTTTGGGCCGGTCGCGCTGCTGGCGGCGCTGGTGATCGGCGATCAGATCAGGATCAACCGCCCGGGCCACAAATACCGCCTGACGGTCGAAGTCGAGACGCCCGCGGGAATGAAGTCTGCCTCCGGCGTGATGGCCGTGGTTCCCGACCGCGGTTACAGCCGGGGCGGGCACACCACGACCAGCGGCGATGCTCTGTTCGTCGATCTCGGCGGCGGCAAGAATCTCCTGGCGCTGATGGCGCATCGCGACAAGTCGCTCGATCTCGACGGCATGAACTATCTGGCTCTTCGCGCCTATGGTGCGGCCGGCCGCAAGCGCGTGTCCTTCAACGAGATGAGCCGGATGAGCGGCGTCGTGCCGGTGAAGGGGGAATTGATCCCGCTGCTCGCAACCTTCAGCGATCTGGCCGACCCGGGGACCATGCGTGACGTGCCGCCGGACGATCTCGAGACCGTGATGGGGCACGGCTATCATCTCCGGGCCGTCACGGTGGAGGTGGTGCCGAACGGCTTCTGGCCGCTCGATTTCGGCGGCGCGCTCGGCGAGCCCGTGACCCGCGGTATCCTGACCAGGCTGGCGTGGTGGAGCAGGTCGGACGATCCCGCCGCGACGGCGCTGCGTGCGGCCGGGTTGAAGGGCGCCGAGGCTCTCGATGCGCGTGAAGTCTTCACGCGAAAGTAGGTGCTTCTGGCGAGCTGGGAAGCGCGGCAAATTGCTGGAGCTCAAAATCATTCTCGGCGCGCATCTCAAGGCGAGGCTTGCGGCGGCGGACTGAGATTCTTGCAGAGCTGCAGCGTGTGACGAGCAGGTATAACATATTGATCCAGCCTGAACTCACAGGCATGATCGTGTTGGAATCGGGCCCAACATGAAAAATCCTTCTTGCGCGAGACGTAGATAATGAGACGGCCCGTGGTCGGCGTCATCGGCAACGCCCATCGCCTCGAAAATCGGTTCGCGACGCAGATGGTCGGTGAGCGCAATCTCCGCGCGGTGGCGGACGTCGCGGGTGCACTGCCGCTGATGTTTGCGAGCACGCCCGAGATCACCGACATCGGCTCCCTGCTCGACGTGGTCGACGGTATCGTGCTGACCGGTGCACGGGCCAATGTCCACCCCAGACGTTTCAAGACCGAGCCGGATGCCAAGCACGAGCCCTACGACCTGCATCGCGACGACGTCGCGCTGGCTCTGTCGGAGGCTTGCGTCGCTCGCGGCGTGCCGTTGTTCGGCATCTGCCGGGGCCTGCAGGAGATGAACGTCGCCTTTGGCGGCTCGCTGCATCCTGAAATCCGCGAATTGCCCGGCCGCATGAACCATCGGATGCCGCGGCTGGAGAACGGCGAAATCCATCCCGATCCGAAAGTCATCTTCGCCGACCGCCATGAGGTCAGCCTTACCCCGGGCGGCGCGTTCGCCAAGATCCTGGGTTGCGAGACGATCCGGGTCAATTCGCTTCACGGCCAGGGCATTCTCGAACCCGGCAAACGCGTGGTCGTCGAGGGCGTGGCGGAAGACGGGACGATCGAGGCGATACGGATTGCCGACGCACGGAGCTTTGCGCTTGGCGTGCAGTGGCATGCGGAATACGATCCGCAGCGCAATCCGATCAACCGCGCGCTGTTTCAGGCCTTCGGCAAGGCGCTATCGGCGCATCTACGGGCGAGCTGAGCGGCGAAACCGGTCATATCGATAAAACAAAAGGCGCTCCGGCAAGGAGCGCCTTTCGTATGTCGAGCCATGAAGGCTCAGAGATCACAGCGAATAGTACATGTCGAATTCGACCGGATGCGGTGTCATCTCGAAGCGTTCGACTTCGGTCATCTTCAGCTCGATATAGCTGTCGATGAAGTCGTCGTCGAACACGCCGCCGTTCTTGAGGAACGCGCGGTCCTTATCGAGGTTCTCGAGCGCCTCGCGCAGCGAACCGCACACCGTCGGGATCGACTTGAGCTCTTCCTTGGGCAGATCGTAGAGGTCCTTGTCGATCGGCGAACCCGGATCGAGCTTGTTCTTGATGCCGTCGAGGCCGGCCATCAGCATCGCGGCGAAGCCGAGATAGGGATTGCACACCGGATCGGGGAAGCGCACCTCGACGCGCTTGGCCTTTGGATTGGCGGTGTAGGGAATGCGGCAGGCGGCTGAGCGGTTGCGCGCGGAGTAGGCGAGCAGCACGGGGGCCTCAAAACCCGGCACCAGACGCTTGTAGGAGTTGGTGGAGGGGTTGGTGAAGGCGTTGATCGCCTTGGCATGCTTGATGACACCGGCGATGTAGAACAGGCAGGTTTCCGAGAGGTCGGAATATTTGTTACCGGCGAACACCGGCTTGCCTTCCTTCCAGATCGACTGGTGGCAGTGCATGCCCGAGCCGTTGTCGCCATAGACCGGCTTCGGCATGAAGGTAGCGGTCTTGCCGTAGATATGCGCGACCTGGTGGATGCAATATTTGTAGATCTGCATCTGGTCGGCCATCAGCGTCAGCGGCGAGAATTTCATGCCGAGTTCGTGCTGGGCGGACCCCACCTCGTGGTGATGCTTCTCGACCTTGACGCCCATCTTGGCCATCGCGCCGAGCATTTCCGAGCGCATGTCCTGCACCGAGTCCTGCGGCGGAACCGGAAAGTAGCCGGCCTTGGTGCGGATGCGGTGCCCGAGGTTGCCGCCCTCATATTCGGTGTCCGAATTGATCGGCAGTTCCACGGAGTCCAGCTTGAAGCCGGTGTTATAGGGCGTGGTTTGGTAGCGCACGTCGTCGAACACGAAGAACTCCGCTTCGGGGCCGAAGAAGACGCTGTCGCCGACGCCCATCGACTTGACCATGGCTTCCGCCTTCTTGGCCATGCTGCGCGGGTCGCGGTTGTAGGGCTCGCCGGTGGTCGGCTCCAGCACGTCGCAGACGATGATCATGGTGGTTTCCGCGAAGAACGGGTCAATGGTCGCGGTAACCGGATCGGGCATCAGGCACATGTCGGATTCGTGGATTGCCTTCCAGCCGGCGATCGACGAACCGTCGAACATCAGGCCTTCGGCAAAGGTGTCCTCTTCGATCATGGTGACGTCGAAGGTTACGTGTTGCCACTTGCCGCGCGGATCGGTGAAACGCAGGTCGACGTATTTCACGTCGTTATCCTTGATCGACTTCAAGACGTCTTTGGCGGTCTTCATGAATACCCCTTTTGGCTACTGGTCGTCGTGATCCGGCCGCGCGCAGCGAGCGCGGGTAATGGTCAATACAATCGGGGGATGGCCAACACAATATCAGATAATCGGCAACGCCGGCCCTCAAAGCCCCGTCTTAAATAGCGTCCAGCCCGGACTCGCCGGTTCGGATGCGGATGGCTTCCTCGATGTTGGACACGAAGATCTTGCCGTCGCCGATGCGCCCGGTTTGGGCGGCGCGGCGGATGGCGTCGATGGCCCGCTCGACCAGGTCGTCGCCGATCACGATCTCGATTTTGACCTTGGGAAGGAAGTCAACGATGTATTCGGCGCCGCGATAAAGCTCGGCGTGACCCTTCTGGCGCCCGAAGCCTTTGGCCTCCGTAACGGTGATGCCCTGCAATCCTACTTCCTGGAGCGCCTCCTTCACTTCGTCGAGCTTGAACGGCTTGATGATAGCTTCGATCTTCTTCACGGAGCGCCTCCCGGGCATTTCGAACGTTGTCAGGTTGCGCGAGGTGCGCGGGGTCGATCGGTCGCCGATGCCGGGTGTTGCGGCACTGCCGGCGGCAGCCGAACCCACCCATTGGCTGCCTTTGAACGGGCGAACCAGAGCTGGCTTCCGCAAAAGCAGGGTCTATGCCAAGTTGTTGGCCGGTTTGTTTCTAGAACATTATCAGACTTTTAACCGGGCATTTCGCTGGCTGTTGGATGGAGCGTCTAGAATACCGAAGCCTACGGAATAGGCAAACAGATGAAACGTTGTGCAATCATTCGGAGCCGGGTTTCGTATTGCGGGGCAAATGCCTGTGTATAAGGCGGTTTCACCAGGGAATTGGCATGGAAGTTCTGACCTCAGAGCAGATGGAGCGTGCCGATCGGCTCACGATTGCCGCCGGCACGCCGGGCTTCGCGCTGATGTTGAGCGCCGGGCAAGCGGTTGCGGAAGCCGCCACAGATCTCGTTGAGGAGGGGTCGGTCCTGGTGGTGGCAGGGCCCGGCAACAATGGCGGCGACGGTTTTGTGGCGGCGGCGGAGCTGGTGGCACAGGGCCGCGAGGTTTCCGTCATCCTGATGTGTGAGCGCGATCATCTGCAGGGCGATGCGGCCTCCGCGGCGCGGGGCTGGAAATATCCGGTGTTGCCGTTCAATCCCCAGGCGATCGGAAAACCTGCGCTGATCATCGACGCGTTGTTTGGCGCCGGCCTCGGCCGCGCGGTCGACGGCGACCCCCGCGACATGATCGAGGCGATCAACGCCAATGGCGCGCCCGTGCTGAGCATCGATCTGCCGAGCGGCGTCAATGGGACCAGCGGCGCCATCATGGGGGTCGCGGTGCGTGCGACCGAGACCGTCACCTTCTTTCGCAAGAAGCCGGCGCATCTCTTGCTGCCCGGCCGGATCAATTGCGGGCGGGTGCGGGTCGCCGATATCGGCATCGACGCCGATGTGCTCGCGGAAATTGCGCCGCGGACCTTTGAAAACACCCCGCAGCTCTGGCGCAGATCGTTTCCGGTGCCGCGGATCGACGGCCACAAATATTCCCGCGGCCATGCGCTCATCGTCTCCGGCGATCTCGCTGCCACGGGTGCGGCGCGGATGGCGGCGCGGAGCGCGCTCCGGGCCGGCGCAGGCCTCGTCACGCTGGCCTCTCCAAGGGATGCGCTTGCCGTCAACGCCTCGGCGCTTACCGCGGTCATGGTGCATGCCGCCGATACCGTGGTCGAATTCGGCGAGATGCTGAGTGACAAGCGCTTCAGTGCGATCGTGATCGGCCCGGGTGCCGGCGTCGGTGAGCGCACCAGCGATTTCGTGCACACCGCACTGGCGGCGCAACGAGGCCTCGTCTTGGA
>JBATYU010001097.1:0-1556 GCA_049674245.1 Bradyrhizobium sp.
TATTCGGCCAAGGTCGCCTTGCGCCGGAAATCGCCGCGGAACATGCCGCCGATCTGCGGAATGGTGACGTGGCTCTCGTCGGCGAAAACAAGCGCATTGTCGGGCACATATTCGAACAGGGTCGGCGGCGGCTCGCCGGGGCGGCGCCCGGTGAGATAGCGCGAATAGTTCTCGATGCCGGCGCAGCTCCCCGTGGCTTCCATCATCTCGAGATCGAAGGTGGTGCGCTGCTCCAGCCGCTGCGCCTCGAGCAGGCGGCCCTGGTTGTTGAGCTGGTCGAGCCGCAGTTTTAGTTCGCCCTTGATCGACTTGATCGCCTGCACCAGCGTCGGGCGCGGCGTCACATAATGCGAGTTGGCGTAAATCTTGATGAATTCGAGATCGTCCTGCTTGTGGCCGGTGAGCGGATCGAACTCTTCGATATTTTCGACCGTGTCGCCAAACAAATTGACGCGCCAGGCGCGGTCTTCATAGTGCGCCGGGAAAATGTCGATGACGTCGCCGCGCACCCGAAACGTGCCGCGGGTAAAATCGGCCTGGGTGCGCTTGTATTGCAGGGCGACGAGGTCGGCGATCAATTGCCGCTGGTCGATGCGCTCGCCTTTTTTCAGCGCAAACGTCATCGCGGTATAGGTCTCGACCGAGCCGATACCGTAGATGCAGGAGACGGAAGCGACGATGATGACGTCGTCGCGTTCGAGCAGCGCGCGGGTCGCCGAGTGGCGCATGCGGTCGATCTGCTCGTTGATGGAAGAGTCTTTTTCGATATAGGTGTCGGTCCGCGGCACATAGGCCTCGGGCTGGTAGTAATCGTAATAACTGACAAAATACTCGACCGCGTTGTCGGGGAAAAAACTCTTGAACTCGCCATAGAGCTGGGCTGCCAGCGTCTTGTTCGGCGCCAGGATCAGGGCAGGGCGCTGGGTCGCCTCGATCACTTTTGCCATGGTGTAGGTCTTGCCGCTTCCGGTGACGCCGAGCAAAACTTGCGTGCGGTCGTTGCGCGCGATGCCTTCGACCAGATCGGCGATCGCGGTCGGCTGGTCGCCCTTCGGCTCGTATTCCGACTTGATCTCAAATCGCACGCCACCTTCGGATTTTTCCGGGCGCGGCGGGCGATGTGGCGTCCAGATTTTCAGCTGGCCGTCTTCGCCTTTGAACTCGGGGCGGCCCTCGCGGATCAGGTCTTCCAGCGCGTCGGCGGTAGCCTTGACGCCGAACGCTTCCATCTTGCTGCGCGGCGGGCGGGCGAGCGCCTCGTCGTCATCTTCCGCGGTCGGCAGGCCAAGCTGCCGCGCCAGCTCCGGATCGAGCGTCGGGATCGTCGCCGCGGTGCCGTAGTTCGCTTGCGGGGTTTCGTCGAAACCCGGACGGTCTGCTCCCCTCCCCCCGCGAAGCGGCGGGGTCCGAGGCGAGCGAAGCTCGCTCTCGAGGTTGGGGGTGGGGGTCTATCGGCAGGAACCGCTGCTTCGGTAACGCCGCGCCACCCCCCACCCCCGACCTCGAGAGCGAGCTTCGCTCGCCTCGGACCCCGCCGCTTCGCGGGGGGAGGGGAG
>JBATYU010001098.1:0-5443 GCA_049674245.1 Bradyrhizobium sp.
GCAATGTTGCCGTGAAGATAGTCGAACAAGAATCGGACGTTGCGATTGACGTACCAGTTCAATGCCAGCGTATAGATCGTCTGTCGCCCGCCGGCGACGCCGTTCGCCATGGCGAGCTGATCGTTGAGATCGATGGTGCTGTAGCGACCGGCAATCTCCCACGCGCCCCAGCCGCCACCGGTCAAGGAGAAAGGGTTTGCCGGCACGATGCCGCCGTATGAGGCGGACGCCGAATTGTAAGGGCGGGCTTCGCCGGTAAGGGCATAGGCTGCTTCCGCATAGCCGCCCTGGAATTTCAGGCCTGGCAGCGGGGGGGCGAGGGCGTTGCGCTCGACATTGAACCAGAAATATTCGCCTTGAAAGAACAGAGGCCCGTACGTCCCGGCGGCTTCGGCACTGTAGACTTGCGCGCCGGATACGCCTGCGAGCGCCCCCGTTGAGACAAGAGTGGTCGGGTCGATACGCAATTCCGGACGGTCGTTCAGTGTCAGCGTTTGCGTCCCCGCTATCAGATTGTGCGGTGGCTGGATCAGCCATTCGGCATCGCCGCCGATATGCAACGAGTAGTCGTTGCCGCTGACGATTTGCCCCGCGACGCGGGCGAAAGTGCCATATTGTTCCGTCGTGCCGGGAGGGTTTGTGCTGGAGGCAGAGTGAATATCCCCCGTTTTCGGCCCCGTCACATAGGCTCCGGCCCAGAACCTGTCCGTGTACCAGCGCGCGCCGAAGGTGGAACGGAAATCGCCAGCTGCAATATTCGTGGCGGTAACGCCAGAAGCGGCACGCTCCATGAATGGGATGTCATTCGAACTTGACGCCTCGTCCAGTGTGTAGGGCAGGTCCATGACGCCGCCTTCGATCGCGAGTTTGCCGCCGAAAGGCTTGAAGCCGGTGTAGCTGAGGTAGGCGTTTTCGACGCCCGACAGGGCGCCGCCCGGAAGAAATCCGACGGCCGTGCCGCCGGCGCTGGCCGTGCCGGCAAACCCGTCCGAAGAACCGCCGAAGTCGTAGATCAGGGCGTAATCCCAGTCGCCCAAGAACTTGCCTATCACCCCGATGCGCGCGCGACGGACATTGACCCCATCATCGAGGCGTTGCGGAGCGGTCGCTGCGGTATTGGGCCGATAGTCGTAGCCGCCGCCATCGAAGTGCAGCCTGCTGGTGATGGCAACGCAATTGAGATTGTCAGCAGTGCAAATGGTCGGCCTGTTCGCCGGCATCGTCACGACTGCGTCGGACGGCGCAACCGCTCCCTTGACTGGAATGGCGGCATTGGCGCTAGTTACGGTGCCCCTGGCGTCTGCCTTTGCGTTAGCTTTCGCGGCCGCTGCTGTATTGGCTGCTGTCTGCTTCTGCAACGCGTCGAGTTTCTGCTCCATTAGGCGCAGTTGCTGCTTCAATGCGGCAATCTCGGCATCTGCTCCGGCAGACTGCGCGCGTGCTTCTCCCATCGTGACCGTGCTGAACGAAGTTGCCGCGATGATCGCGACGGAGGTTAATCGATTGATCCGCATGTCAGGCTCCCGCGAGAATTTGCGTTGCGTTAACACGCTAAGCAAAACAGCCCGGGGAGAACCACGTCGAGACTAGAAAATCGCTTCTTAGCTAACCGTGACCGTAATGCAACACGATACGCCCAGGGATATGCCGAACGGCGGATCAAGTACTTCTGCCGAAGTTGCATAGCGCGTAAAGCGGTTCGGAATAAGCTTCTGAATTGACCTAGCCACGCCAGTTGCCGATGAAGAAAGGGGGTACTTCAATGACAAACTGCGACGTCACTTCAAATTCGCCGTGTTATTGGACCGAAAAGGGGTTGCGCCATGAAATGTAGCAAGCGATCGTTTGCCGTCCTCTCCGTCCTCTCCGTCCTCTTCGCAGCGCTTCTGTCATTGCTTTCACTGCTCGCGGGTACGGGAACACTTAATGCACGCGACGACGATCCCGCGTCGCTTACTTTTGCGGCGGCTCAGAGCGCTAAACATCAATGCCTAAATAGCTGTCGTGCGCGATATCGCGACTGCCTGTCCTTGAAGCAAATACCATCCTCCGAGTGTCGGGGCGTCTACCGGGATTGCACCCGAGACACTTGTACTGGTTTAGGACCAGGATGACCGGCGCGCCTTTTGCCGTCGTCAGCGCGCCAGCGGCGGGGCCAGCGCTCGGCCTCGCCATCCCGCCGGCTCTGCTCACTTGCGCCGATGAGGTGATTGAATAGAGGGCACAAAGCGGACTCAACGAATCGAACGTAGTGATCTCCGCTGCTTGGGGCAAAGCGCCTGCAGCCAGCGTTAGAGAGACGCATAGGGGAGATCGTCAGAGGCAAACGAGCTAAGGGATGATTTGAACTTGAGAGGGCGACGCGATGGATTCCTCATTTGGTATGTTGGACGCATTCGCTTTTGTCGTGTTCGCGTGGAGTGATCATCGTCGTCAGTTTGGGCAAGCTGCCAGGCCAACTCGCGCAGAAATGGAATCATCCGCAGGCGAGCGCTATAAACGCGATGAGCTGGATCGGGATCGCGACCGGCGGATTGCTTTGGCCGGTCGCGTTCATTTGGGCGTTCACGACGCCCTTTGGCTCCAAATCCTCGGCTAAGGACGAAAGACAGCCGAGTAGCGCGTCTGAATCCGACGTCGCCGCAACGCGTTTAGCGGCACTGCGCAAACCTTTGGACAAGGAGACGCGCCCGTGATCGCATTTCTGATCATTGTCTACGTTGCCGTCGTTCTGGTGCTGTTCAAGGTCCTGCGCATCAAGCCCACGGCCTACCTGATCGCGGCCATGATCGTCACAGGCGTGTTCATGATCGGCGGGGTCGTGGTGGTCTGGACGCAGTCGGCGCCCATCACGGACAAAATGGTGACGAGCCAATACGTGGTGCAGCTTGTCCCTTACGTAAAAGGGCAGGTCAAGATGATTTACGCCCAGGCGCTTCAGCCCATGAAGAAAGGCGAGCTGCTGCTGGAGATTGACCCGGCGCCGTATGAATACACGGTGAAGCAGGTCGAGGCGCAACTGGCTACGTCGAAGGCAAACGTCAAACAAGCCGAAGCGGCGCTGGCAACGGCAAATTCGGCTGTGCCGAATGCGCAGGCCAATCTCGACAAGGCGAAGGCGGCAGACGAGTTGGCAGAATCTTTTCCAGGCGCAGAGCAGCCTCGCCGGCGCGTTGGCCAATGTCCCGCTCGGCCTCACTGTGGTGTTTCGGGCACTTGGTGGCGGGTGGCAGATAAGGGAGGACAGCAACTTCGTGACTGCGGCGACGGTTGAGCAGATGCGTGCGCGCACGGACTGGGGAAATTTGCTTCCGCCGGTGAACGAACCGCAACCTCCGGCTCCGGGTCTCCCTGGTCCTGAGGATATCGGACCAACAGTCCGACCGCCGGAATGGTGATTGCGAAGACGGGGGCTCGCGTCATCAATGAGCGTGACTCAGTGCCACGGTCTAAAATGACCGGTGTTGGCAGTTAAGGTGCGTTTAGCCTGTGCCCTGCCAAGTCCGCCATTGGGAACGAAGCCGGCATCGCGCAGCTCAGACCCAATGTCGATGCTCCACAACAGACATTCGATGAGGCTGCAAACTTAAACGAAGTAAGCGACGACGGGCGCTTTTTGCTTACTAGTCGGTGATCCGGCGGTCGCTGCAACGTCGCCGACGGGGGTTCGCCGAACAATGCGCGGTAGGCTGCCCCGGCACTGATAACTCTCAACTTCTGTCCGAGACCGGACAGACGATCACAAAAACAATGAGCTAGATCTCAGCGCCACCGGCGGTTGGCGGATGATGGCGACATTGCGATTGGACAGCGCGGTTCATGAAGTTTGAAGAAGAAGCATCGGCCAATTTGACGGTCGAACAGTGCGAAGAATTGGCCGTGGCAATTGCTGAGGAAGCAGCCCTGCTACCGCCTGGATCGAAAAAAGAAACGCTGTTGAAGCTGGCGCAAAGTTATCGGGACCTTGCAACAATGAAGGGCTTGTTTGCGCACAAGTTGAATTGATCGCGTCCGGGAGCGGGTGAATGCGCCTGATTTGAACGGATAACCTCGATCGCTAAGGCTGCGCTGAGCGATTCCGGCAGACAAATTGGGTTTCCTACCCGAGCCATACGGTCGTCCGGAGTTGGTTGGCAACTACGTTGCAGCTGAGACAGTTGATGGCTCGCGATGGGAATGACGCCGGGCCGTTCGAGTTGAGCAATACGCTGAATGAGGTGACTGATCCGTTGTGCGCTTTGGAACGAAGTAAGGCCACCGCCCAGTCAGCTTCACTCCAAACGGTGTTTTTCGTCGATAAATATTCTACCTGAAGTGGGTCCGTCGCCTTCGCGACGGACATGAACATAGAGGCCTCGGTGACTTGAATTGCGGGACATGGCCCCATTTAGTCGGACGCCCATGCCGAGCCCAGTGAAATTTCGTCAATCGTCCCTCCGTTGTGCTCTGATGATTCAGATTAAAGCTTTGTAAGCAGGGTTGCCTTGCAAGATCGAGCTAACTATTTCGCGCGCGGGTGTCTCGGAGGGCGGCCACCCCATTGTTACCAGACTGAGGTCGAAAAGGGTCAGCCAAAGCGTCCCTACAATTACGAACTGACAATTACGAAAGTTGGCGCGCGATGTTTGAGTCGATTAAGACCTTTATCTCGAATCTTCCTGAAAATACGATGCCGCGGACCGCAGCCAAGGCCCAAGCTAGCTGGCTCGCGACCGCAGCATTGCTCACGCGTGTGGCAACGGTTCAGGATGAAATGTCTGCGGGGCGGCGGAAAAAGCTTTACGGCTTGTTGAAGTCTGCCTTTCAACTCGACGATCTCACCACCGCTCAATTGATCGACCAGTCCGCCGCGGTCGATCGGAACGCGATCGATCTCTATCATTTCACCCGGCAACTTGGTGAAGTTCTCGACGACGAGGGCCGCTACCAGACCGTTCGAATGATGTGGGAGATTGTTTACGCCGACGGGAAGCCAAATGAATTTGAAGCCAATATCATTTGGCGAGCGGCGGATCTACTAGGGGTGTCATCGCGACAACGTGTCGCGCTTCGCCAGCTAGTGTTGGCTGACAATGCCGCTCTGGCTCGTGTGGGTGCCGGCTGATCTCAGTCGCCAGCTGATCTGCAACTCTGAGCCGTTAGAATCAAAGCAAAGCGCGTTGATAATTTGCACGCTTCACCGGGCGGGCAGTTCGTGATTGCAACAGTGGCTGCGATTTCCGATCCAAAGGGGTCGTCGATTTTCAGGATTCATTTCAAAACATTAATTCTACGGCCAGCATTGTGTAATGCGAGAGCCCGCATCTACGGCGGCAGAAGGGCGAGCAACCGCGCGCTGAATCCTCATCTCGGAGATTTCTTATGATCGACCAACGTAATCCTGTTTCATCGTCTCATCGGGAGCAGACGCGCCCTCTGTTCTCGGCGCGAAAAGTGGCATTGA
>JBATYU010001099.1:0-2170 GCA_049674245.1 Bradyrhizobium sp.
CGGGTAGCGATCGCGCGTGCGCTGGTGCCGCAGCCGGAAGTGCTGCTGCTGGATGAGCCGTTCTCCGCGCTCGATGCCTTCACGCGGCGCGATTTGCAGGACCATCTCCTGGACCTCTGGGCCGATACGCGGCCGACGCTCGTGATGGTGACGCATGACGTCGATGAGGCCGTGGTGCTGGCCGATCGCGTGCTGGTGATGCGGCCGCGGCCGGGCCGGCTGTTCGACGAGATCACGATTAATCTGGCGCGGCCGCGCGACCGCAATTCGCCGCACTTCGACAATTTCAAGCGCCGCGTGCTGACGGCGCTCGACCGTTCGCTCGACCGCAGCGTGCCGGACCGGGACGCAAAATCGACCGCTGGTGAGGCGATGTGGTGGTGACACGGCAGCGATTCCGCATTAAATCCGGCGGCACAAGGATATCCGGGAGAAAAAAATGGACGCCGCCGAACTCCGCGCTACGCAGGCCCCGATCAAGGAACGCTACAAGTCCGATCCCGCGGCCGCCATCATCACGTTGAAGGCCAAGGGCTCGATCGACAACGACGGCATCGCCTGCAAGGTCGAGACCGGCCGCGCGCTGGCGATAGCCGGCCTGCATCCGGCGTCGGGCGGCTCCGGGCTTGAATTGTGCTCCGGCGACATGCTGCTGGAAGCCCTGGTCGCCTGCGCCGGCGTGACCTTGAAGTCGGTAGCGACAGCCGTCGAAGTGCCGCTGAAGACCGGCAACGTGATCGCCGAAGGCGACCTCGATTTCCGTGGCACGCTTGGCGTCGACAAGGAAGCGCCGGTCGGCTTTGCGGAAATCCGCGTGCGTTTCGACGTTGAAACCG
This sequence comes from Bradyrhizobium sp., assembly GCA_049674245.1. Taxonomy (GTDB): domain Bacteria; phylum Pseudomonadota; class Alphaproteobacteria; order Rhizobiales; family Xanthobacteraceae; genus Bradyrhizobium. The sequence goes on from JBATYU010001099.1 coordinate 837, forward strand.
ACGCGCCGCAGGACAAGCTCGATCTGCTGTTGAAACTCACCGAGCGCTATTGCGTGGTCTATCAGACCATCAAGAACGGGCCGAAGGTGTCGGTGAGCATGCGCAGGGTGTGACGCTGAGAGTGGCCACAACCTCCGTCCCGTCACCCTGAGGTGCGAGCGAAGCGAGCCTCGAAGGGCGACTTTGCTGCCTATCCTTCGAGGCCCGCGCGTTGCGCGGGCACCTCAGGATGACGACCACCGCCATGTCCCCCGAACTCATCTTCATCCTGACGCTCGGCTTGCGCATGGCGATCACGGCGGCGTTCGTGGTGACGGCGTCTGTCATCGCCGAGCGTTCCGGTCCGGTGATCGGAGCGCTGGTCGCGACCTTGCCGATCTCGGCCGGCCCTTCCTACGTCTTCCTCGCGCTCGACCATGATGCGGCGTTTATCGCGCAAGGCGCGCTGGCAAGCCTGCCGATCAATGCCGCGACGATGTTCCTGGGCTTGACCTATGTCGTGCTGGCGCAGCGCTATAGCGCGCTGATCAGTTGTGGTGCCGCGGTTGCGGTATGGATCGCGCTCGCGCTGATGGCGCGAACCGTGCATTGGTCGCTCGCGGGTGGCCTGATCGTCAACGTGATAGCGATCGCGATCTGCGTGCCGCTGTTGCAGCGTTTCCGTCATGTGAAGATGCCGCTGATCACGCGGCGCTGGTACGACATCCCGCTGCGGGCGTCACTGGTCGCAACGCTGGTGGCCACCGTCGTCACGCTGTCGACATGGCTTGGCCCGGTGATGAGCGGCATCCTCGCGCTGTTTCCGGTGGTGTTCACCTCGATGATGCTGATCCTGCATCCGCGCATCGGCGGCCCGCCGACCGCGGCCGTGATCGCCAATAGCGGCTGGGGCCTGATCGGATTTGGGCTCGCGATTGCGGTGCTGCATGTCGGGGCGCTTCACCTCGGCTCCGCGATCGGGCTAAGTCTCGCGCTTGCGACCGGTATCGGCTGGAATCTGGCTTTGTGGTGGAACGGGCGGCGGAAAGTTGGACGCTGAAACCGTCATTGCGAGGAGCAACGCGACGAAGCAATCCATTCTTCCTCTGCGCGGCAAGATGGATTGCTTCGCTTCGCTCGCAATGACGGATGGAGAGACTTACCCCTTCGGTAATTTCGCCTTTAGCGCATACAGCGCCTCAAGTGCCTCGCGCGGCGACATCTCGTCCGGATGCAGCGCCTTGAGGGCTTCGATCAATTGCTCCGCCTCGCTCGATGGTGCGGCCTCGGCGCTGGCGCGCGAGGGCACGGCGAACAGCGGCAGGTCGTCGGCCAGCGCACGCGCGGTCTGGCCG
>JBATYU010001100.1:0-3113 GCA_049674245.1 Bradyrhizobium sp.
GCCTTCTGGGTTTCCGCGGGCGGCGTCGCCCGCGCGACGGTTTCGGGAAAGCGGGCCTTCATTTCGCGCAGAAAACCTTCGAGCGTGTCGACGCTCGCCGCCATTTTGGCAATCGCGGCGAATTCGGCGCTGTTGGCGGCGCCCGGCTTGCTCGCGGTATCGAACGCCAGCCGGTCGCTCTCGCCGCTCATCAGGGCTGCGTATTTTTCGCGAAAGCGCGCCATGCCGAGCGCATCCTCGGCCAGCGCGTATCCGATGACGGCGCGGATGATGTCGCTCTTTTCCGCCGCATTCAGCGGTTTGAAATCGCGCCAGCGGTCGCCGTAATAGAGCTCGATCTGTTCGGACGATTCGCGCCATTGCCGGGACGCCCAGTAGATATCGGAGCGCAGGCGGATCGCCTCGCGCCCGGAAATATTGGCGATGATGTCAAGCGCGAGATCATGGCGGCCGACGTCGCTCAGCGCCCTCGCCTCCAACAATAGCCGCTGCTGACGCAACTCGCCCGAGAGATCGGCAATGCGTGTGGCGCGAAGTGCGGTGATGGCGCGGTCCGGCTTGCGGTTCGTCAGGTCCACCATGGCGAGGCGCGCGGCGACCTGCGCGCGCGCAGCGCCCTCCAGGCGGTGATCGACCTGGTATTGCAGCAGCTCTGCGGCCTGATCCAGGAGATCGACCGCAACCAGCCGGTCGGCGAGCCGCCGGATCATCTCGTCGCCGCGCCGGCCGATCGGCGTCAATTCCCGGAAATCGAAGAACATGCCGAGCGCCTCGATCGGCGGAAGCTCGTCGCCCTTGGTGCCGAGGAAGATCTCCGTAAACAGGGCGGACGCCTCGTCCTGGGCCAGCCGCGACGCCTCCGAATTGGGCTGCAGCCTGGTCGCGGCCCGCGCCGCGGCCAGCGATTCCGGATAGCGGGCGCTGTCGGAATAAATCCGCGACAACATTTGCAGCGTCTTCACCTCGATCGCATCGCCGCGCCAGATCATGGCAAGCGTCTCGAGTTCGCGCAATGTATCGGTCTGATTGATCTCGCCGCGCTTCTGCAGCAGCGTGACCTCGCGCAGCTTGGCTTCGGCCGCGGCGGCGCGGTCAGCAGAGTTCACCGCGAGATGATACTCGTCGAGCGCATCCTTGTCATGGCCGAGCGCCTCGGCGAGCCGGCCGTGCAACACCGCTACCGCAGGCCTGGTCGCCGCCGGCACACCGATGATATCCAGTTCGCTGCGGCGCTCGGCGGCTCCGGCATAGTCCTTGACCTCAAGGGAGGCACGCATCGCCTCCAGCGTCACGATGGCCTGCAATTCCAGCGGCAACGCGGCGATGGCGAAATCGACGTTCTTGAATTTCTCCCGCGCGTCCGCCCATTTGCCCTGACGGGCATAGGCCAGCCCCTTCCACAATTGCGAATCGTAATTGTCGCCGATCGCGGGAATGACGAGATCCTTCGGCCCCTGCGACGGCCGGCCCATCAGGATGGTTGCGATCGCATGCACCGTCCGAACGACGGATTCCTCCACCTTGGGGCCTCCGTCCGCGAGGATGTTTTCGGTCACGGCCTTGGCTTCCGGATACATGCCCCGCGCCACATAGAACCGGGCGAGCTCGAGCCGGGCTTGCGGACGCTGATCCGGTTCGGCCGCCGCGATCGCCAGCATCAGTGCGTCCGCGCGCGCGACGAACCGCTCCTTCCGATTTCTTTGCCACTCCTCGACGTCGAAGATCGGCCGCACCGCGGTCGCCGCGCGCTCGGCCGCGACACCGGCCGATGACAGCGTCAGGCCGCCCGGCCGGCCCAGAATGATCTTGTCGGGTGCGACCTCGATGCCGACGTCGTCGGAGTTCGGATGCACCGCCACGCCATGGGCCGATTCGAGCAGCGACAGCTCGACAAAATCCTGCCGCTTGATGAAGCCGCGCATCGGCGGCGGCGCCGTGACCACCAAGAGCGCGTCACCGGCATCCGGATCGATCAATCGGTGCAACCGGCCGGGGTTGGACAGCGGCACGGCGACGTTGGCATGCGCGGGATCGGCGATGTTGCGTATCACGTTGAGCGGCTGCGGCGGGGCCAGTACCTGGTCGGCGAAGGTCAGCGTCCAGTTGGCGCCGCTCTCGCGCTCGTCGCTGGTCAGCGACGGCATTTGCGGACGGTTGAGGCGAATGCGGATCGCCTGCCCCTTCTCGAGCGGCAGCCGGCTGACATCGCCAATGAGCGCGCCGCCGTTGGCGCGGATTTGCTCGACGTCGAGCGACTTCGTCGAATCGAACACCAGCCAGACGCTGTCGCCGCGACGGAACGTGGCCGCGGGCGTCGGGGTGCCAAACGAAAATTTTAGGCGCAAGCCGTCGCCGTCGCGCCTGGCGTCCACCAAAGCCGCCTCGCCCGCCTCGGCCTGTGGCGGCGGATCGGACACCGTTGCCTTCGGCGCTGGATTGGCAGCCTCCGTGTCTAACGCATCCGGCTTCGATGCTTCCGGCTTGGATGCCTCGGCCAAGACGGCGGGCATCGGTTTCGGCGCCTCGGACGATTTCAAAGGTTCGGGAACGGCGGGCTTGGACGCAGGCTCGGCCGGCATCTCCGGCGCGGGCTGCATCCTTGGTGCGACATCGGGCGTGATCTCGATCCCTGCCTGTCGCGCCACGCTCTCCGAGGTGGGCGGCACGATGTCTCCGGAATCCTGTTCGGCCGGGGCCTCCTTCGCCGGCATTTCGGCCGCCGGCGCCATCGGCGCCGCTACAGGTGGTTTCGCGGCGTGAGAGGCATCGGCGGCGGGCGAGCCCCGCGCTTTCGGCTTGTCCGGCTGCTGGAAGGCAACGTCGATGACGTAGTTCTTGTCCTCGCGGAAGGAGTGGATGTCGACATCGCCGATCAGCGAGATATCGATTGCCGAGGAATCTCCGTCGACCCGTTGGTTGATCGATGCCACATTCGGCGGCGCCGCCATCTTCGCGTCGGCCAGATCGAAATTGAGCATGGCGCCGAATGCCAATGTCAGCTTCTGGTCGTTCAACACCGAGGAGACGCCGACGCCATCCGGCATCTCGAACACGAACCGCACGAAGGTCGGCTGCACCAGCGCGCGCACGCGAATCAGCGGACGCTTCTTGGC
>JBATYU010001101.1:0-5696 GCA_049674245.1 Bradyrhizobium sp.
CTACGAGTACGAGCCGGACGAGGACGAGATCCTTGCCGAGCTTCTGCCGCGCAATCTCGGGGTGCAGATCTATCGTGCGCTGCTCGAGAATGCAGCTTCGTTCTACGGCGCACAGATGACGGCGATGGACAATGCCACGCGCAATGCCGGGGAAATGATCCGCAAGCAGACACTGAGCTACAACCGCACCCGCCAGGCGATGATCACCAAGGAGCTGATCGAGATCATCTCCGGCGCCGAGGCACTCTGACAGCCGCAACGGTCGTTTGAGACAGAATTCGAAGGAGAGAGTTTTCATGGCTACACCCGCCAATCAGTCCGGACGCATCACCCAAGTCATCGGCGCCGTCGTCGACGTGCAGTTCGAAGGCCATCTGCCGGCCATCCTGAACGCGCTCGAGACGCAGAACGGCGGCACCCGCCTCGTGCTCGAGGTCGCGCAGCATCTCGGCGAATCCACGGTGCGCACCATCGCGATGGATACCGCGGAAGGTCTGGTCCGCGGCCAGGAAGTCGGCGACACCGGCAACCCGATCATGGTGCCGGTCGGCGCAGGCACGCTCGGCCGCATCATGAACGTGATCGGCGAGCCGGTCGATGAAGCCGGGCCGATCAAGGGCGAAGCCATGCGGGCGATCCACCAGGAGGCGCCGACCTACACCGATCAGGCCACCGAGGCGGAAATTCTCGTCACCGGGATCAAGGTCGTCGATCTGCTCGCGCCTTACGCCAAGGGCGGCAAGATCGGCCTGTTCGGCGGCGCCGGCGTCGGCAAGACCGTGCTGATTCAGGAACTGATCAACAACGTCGCCAAGGCGCATGGCGGCTACTCGGTGTTCGCAGGCGTCGGCGAGCGCACCCGCGAAGGCAACGACCTCTATCACGAGTTCATCGAATCCGGCGTCAACAAGAAGGGCGGCGGCGAAGGCTCCAAATGCGCGCTGGTGTACGGCCAGATGAATGAGCCGCCGGGTGCGCGCGCCCGTGTCGGCCTCACAGGTTTGACCGTCGCCGAGCATTTCCGCGACCAGGGCCAGGACGTGCTGTTCTTCGTCGACAACATCTTCCGCTTCACCCAGGCCGGCTCCGAAGTGTCGGCGCTTTTGGGTCGTATTCCCTCCGCGGTGGGCTATCAGCCGACGCTTGGCACCGACATGGGCGCACTGCAGGAGCGCATCACCACCACCACTAAGGGTTCGATCACCTCGATCCAGGCGATTTATGTCCCTGCGGATGACTACACCGATCCGGCGCCGGCGACCACCTTTGCCCATCTCGATGCAACGACCAACCTCGATCGCGCGATCTCGGAAAAGGGAATCTATCCTGCGGTCAACCCGCTGGATTCGACATCGCGCATGCTGTCGCCGCTGGTCGTCGGCGAGGAGCACTACAACACCGCGCGCCTGGTGCAGCAAATCCTGCAGAAGTACAAATCGCTGCAGGACATCATCGCGATTCTCGGCATGGACGAATTGAGCGAAGAGGACAAGATCACCGTGGCGCGCGCGCGCAAGATCGAGCGCTTCCTGTCGCAGCCCTTCCATGTCGCCGAAGTCTTCACCGGATCGCCCGGCAAGTTCGTCGAGCTCGCCGACACCATCAAGGGTTTCCGCGGGCTTTGCGAAGGCAAGTACGATCATCTGCCGGAGCAGGCCTTCTACATGGTCGGCACCATCGAAGAGGCAGTCGAGAAGGGCAAGAAGCTTGCGGCGGAGGCGGCTTGAGCTCGCGAATAGCGAATAGGGAGTAGCGAATAGAAGCTGCTTCCCTTCTTCGCCCCACTCGCTATTCGCCACTCGCCATTCGCAGGAACATCATGGCCACCTTCCACTTCGATCTTGTCTCCTCCGAAAAGCTTGCCTTCTCCGGCGAGGTCGATCAGGTCGACATTCCCGGCGTGGAAGGTGACTTCGGCGTGCTGGCCGGGCACGCGCCGGTCGTGGCCGCGATCCGGCCGGGGATTTTGACCGTCACCACCGGCGGCGGCACGCGCGAGAAGATTATAGTGCTGGGCGGCCTTGCCGAGGTCTCGGAGAAGGGGCTTACCGTGCTCGCGGATGTCGCCACCTCGATTCAAGAACTGGATCGGGCCAGGTTCGCCGAGACGATTTCCGAAATGGAAGCCAAGCTCGCCGAAAAGGAAGGCTCCGAGCTCGACCACGCGATCGAGCGGCTGGATCACTTCAGGGATATCCAGCAACAGCTCAGCACGACGGCGCTGCACTAGAAGCAAGGACAATGACCGACGAGTGGGCGCTCCTGAGGAAGCTTGCAGCACGCGAGAACATCCCGTTCGAGGCAGCCCGCTTGCCGACGCGAAAATGGCAGACCCTCCCCTCACGCATCCGCCTTAGCTATCTCGATTGGCCGGGGCGGGGTCCTGCGGCCCTCTTCCTTCATGGCGGTGCGCTGACCGCGCACACCTTCGACCTGGTTTGCCTCGATCTGAGCGATCGTTATCATTGCGTGGCGCTCGAACTGCGTGGACATGGCGACAGCGACAAGTCGGACGATCGTTCGATCGACACGATGACCGAGGACGTCGCAGCTTTCGTCGCTGCTCAGGATAGGTCCCCACTGCATCTCGTCGGCATGTCGCTAGGCGGCGTTGTGGCTGGACATTTCGCGGCGACCAATCCCGCCCGCTTGGCGAGTGTCACGTTCATTGACATCGGCCCGAAGGTAAACGTCGAGTCGACGGCCTCGATGCGCCGATTTTTCAACGAAGTCCGGTCGGCGCAAAGTGTCGAACAGCTCGTGGAGCTCGCGGTTGCGCAAAGCCGAAGCGGCGATCGAGACACGATCCACTATCGCTTTCAGCGCAATCTCAAGGCGACGCCCGAAGGCTTTGTCTGGAAAATGGATCGACGGCGGCCGGCCGATTTCGAGCATATTCTCGATAAAATCTCAGAACTCGCCGGACTTGCCCCGGATATCGCTGGTCGTAAAGGGAGGGCGCAGTGGGGTACTCACGGAGCAAGACGCCGATTCCTTTGCCCGTGCCTTTCCGAATGGCCGCTGGCAGGTCGTCGGGAAAGCCGGCCACAATGTTCAGGAAGACGACCCAAAAGGCCTTGCGAACGAGCTGCGTAGCCACTTTGCCGGCGCAGGTTAAGTCTGACTCAATTTCGTCTCCCGGCGGTCAAGTCGGGCGCAAAGCGCAGTACCCATCAAGCAGCCATCGCCTTCTTTGCTGCCTGAGCAAGAAAGCCTGATCGAGTGAATCCTTCGCGTTCTGCGTATTGATCGATTTGCTCGAGCACGTCGGCAGGCAGCGTCACATTGATGCGAACACTTTTGACTTCCGCATCAGGCGCTGCGATGAGAACGGCTACCCCGTCCTTGTTTTCTCTAACCGACATAACCTCTTCGAGAGAGGAGGGTTCGGGTACGGGCTCACCATCTTCGGCCAGACCTTGAAGATGAAAAGCCAAAGCTTCTGTTGCCATCTTTCGGGCTTCATCCAAGTTGCTTCCAGCGGTGATGACGCCAGGAAGATCTGGAAACGAAACGCCGTAGTCGCTGTCAGCTTCCTTATGGATCAGGGCGATGTATTGTCGCATTTGGGATGCTCCCGCGAGCCGCATTGGCTCCATTTCATATTGCAAATTCTTCATTTTAGTTTGAGATCGGCTTGCTTCTCGACGCTCCTAAGTGTGCCGGTTGGGATGTCCTTCTTCGGATGTGGGACGGTCACACGCCCCTTTTTGGTCGGGTGTTTGAACTGAACGTGGCTGCCCTTCTGGGCGACTTGTTCCCAACCGTCTGATTTCAAAGCTTTTATGACATCCCGGGATCGCATGGTGTATTTATACACACGATCCTAGTTGCATCAAGAGTATAAATACACACTGCTCAAGCGCCACCCGCTCATCCCTTCGAGGCTCGCCCAGCGGTGCAAGTGCACCGCTGGGCGAGCAACCTCAGGATGACGGCTCCGGGGGCATTGCAAACTTCGCAAAACTCTCGGCGACCGCGCGATACACCTCGCGCCGGAACGGCACGACCAGGTCGGCGACGCGGTCAAGCCGTTCCCATCGCCAGGCATCGAATTCCGCCGGCTGATTGTTGCGCGGCGTCAGCGGATCGATCTCCTGGTCGCGCCCGCCGAAACGCAGTGCGAACCATTTCTGCCGCTGGCCGCGGAATTTGGCCAGCCGGTGCGACGGCGGCCCCGCATAGGGCGGGAATTCGTAAGTGAGCCAGCCGGTCTCGCCGAGATAGTCGGCGTTTCGCACGCCGGTCTCTTCCCAGAGCTCGCGCATCGCAGCTTCGCGCAAATCTTCGCCATCATCGACGCCGCCTTGCGGCATCTGCCACTCAAGGCCCGGCAGGATGATTTCCGGTCCGTCATCCCTGAAGCGACGCCCAATCAGAACCAGCGCTGAGGCGCTGAACAGCGAGATGCCGACATTGGGACGATAGGGCTTGTCGTCGGCCGTCAAAGTCAAGCGCCCGCGAGCCTGGAAAATTCCTTCACCACGCGCTCGTAGACCGGGCGCTTGAACGGAACGATCAGCTCCGGGAGATTCTTCATCGGCTCCCAGCGCCAGCTCATGAACTCGGCCTTGTGCCCGCCGCCGCCGGGGTTCGCGACATTGATCTCGGTGTCCTTGCCGGTGAAGCGCATGGCGAACCATTTCTGCCGCTGGCCGCGATAGCGGCCTTTCCAGGTGCGCCCGGCGACGGTGCGTGGAATGTCGTAGATCAGCCAGTCCGCGATCTCGCCGATCTTTTCGACCGAGCGGACGCTGGTTTCTTCATAGAGCTCGCGCTTGGCGGCCTCCCAGGTATCTTCGCCGGGATCGACACCGCCCTGCGGCATCTGCCAGACATGGGATTCGTCGACATGCTCGATGCCGCCGGCACGGCGGCCGATGAAGGCCAGGCCGGCTGCGTTGATCAGCATCATGCCGACGCATGTCCGGTAGGGCAGGTCTTCATAGCGCGCCATTCGGTCGAAGCCTCGCCTGCTAGAGCATGATCCGGAAAAAAGCCTGCCCTCGGGCTTGACCCGAGGGTGGGCACCGGTTTTCCGAAAAGCATGCCCTCGGGCTCGACCCGGGGGATCATGCTCAAACAAAAAGATAGAGCGGGATGACGATTCGAAGAAAAGTCATCCTGCGCAGCCAGACCGACCGCAAGACCCGGCGGGCCCGAGGTATGCCTTAGCTGGATTTTGATTTCAGCATCGCGGTTGTCAATGGCACAAGCAAGATGCCATGGCCATCCAGGGCCTTGATCCAGGCGCCGATCCGCTCGATCGAGATCGGCAGCGCCGAGGCTACCCCGACCGCGATGCCGCGCTCCTTGGCGAGGCCCTCGAGCTTTGCCAGCGCCCGGTCGATTTCCGCCGAGGTCGGCACCGCGTCGATTGCGATATCGGCCTTGGCGAAGGGCAGTGCCTGACCCGCGGCCAGCGAGGGGCCGACGCTGCGCGGCGAGGAGCCATCGTCGAAATAGCCCAAGCCGCGCTTGGCGGCCTCGCGGATGACCGGCTGCATCACCGCATCGGTGGCGACAAAACGCGCGCCCATGAAATTGGCGATCCCCGCATAGCCCTGGAAACGGCTGAGGTGCCAGTACAGCCGGTCGAGATTCTGCTCGGGCCCGAGCGTTGCGAGCAGGGTCTGCGGCCCCGGATCATTGTCGGGATAGTCGAACGGCTCCATTGGAATCTGCAACAGGATCTC
>JBATYU010001102.1:0-9025 GCA_049674245.1 Bradyrhizobium sp.
GGCATGGTATCTGGCTGAGGCTCGGCCGCGGGCGCCTCAGTCTCCTTCGGGGGGCGCTTTTGGGAGACGTCGGCGCGCCGAGCCACCGGCATGCCACGCCCCGCGCGCAACGCAACGCCCGACAGGAAATCGGTCAGCGCCAGCAACACCAGCAGGAAATAGGTCGAGGTGCCGAACTTCGGCCACAGCACGAATTCGGCGGCCGCCGCGCCGAACAGGATCAGCGACAGCAGATGATCGGTAAGATATTTCGCGCCGGGACGCGCGCCCTTGAAGACCTCGAGCAGCAGCATGAGGATGCCGAGCACCAGCAGCAGGTCGCTCAACGTCACCGACCACTCGGCGCCGGAGACCAGCGTCAGCCTGACCAGGGGGTCGGCAAAGGAAACGCCCGGCATCAGCAAGACGATGATGTTGTAGATCGCGAGCGGAATCAGAAGCAGTGGGAAACCGATCATGGCGGGGCCTTCTCTCAAGCAGGGCGTTCACCGGCGACACGGCATTCGCTTCGCCGCCGGGAATCGTCTCACCTCACTTGTTGGAGGAATTCGGGCAGCGATTGTCGCTACCTGCAACGCATCCGCAATCCAAAAGTATCCAGCCCGATCAAGATTCTTTCTTGGCCTTGAGGACCTGACGGCCCTTGTACATCCCGGTCTTTAGATCGAGGTGGTGCGGACGGCGCAACTCGCCGGAATCCTTGTCCTCGGCATAGGTCGGCCTCTTCAGCGCATCCGCTGAACGGCGCATGCCACGCCGCGACGGCGATGTTTTTCTTCTGGGAACGGCCATATCGGTATCCTCTAGGGGTTTTGTCGGGGGCATCGTCCGCGGCACGCGGACAGCTCAGCGCCCTGAAAACGCGAACCGGGATGCCGATCAAGGCCGCGCTTATAGAGGATGGATTGGCGTAAAGCTAGGGTCGGCGGCAGCCAAAACGGCTGAAAAATCGGCTCAAAATCCTCAATTTTCGCTCCAGCAGCGCTGCAACGCCGGAGACTCCGCCCTGGCGGTATAGGTCCCGGCGAGGCGGCGCACGCCGGGGCCGGGATTGCGGGCGCTGCGCTTGACCGGATTGGGCAGGATTGCCGCCAGCAGGGCCGCCTCGCGTGGCCACAGGGTGGAGGCGGAGTGGCCGAAGGCGTAGGCGCTTCCGGCCTCGGCGCCGAACTGGCCGGATGGGCCAAGCTCGGCGATATTGAGATAGATCTCGAGGATGCGCTGCTTCGGCAGCACCCGATCGATCCATAGCGCCAGCGGAAACTCCAGCACCTTGCGGATCAGGTCCGGAATCGGCGCCAAGAACAGGTTCTTGGCCACCTGCTGGGTGATGGTCGAGGCGCCGCGAAGCCCCTCGCCTTCCTGGGCATCATCGATCGCCTCGCGCAGCGCGCCCCAATCGATGCCGTGATGCTTGCAGAAATGGGCGTCTTCCGCCGCCACCACCGCGCGCGGCAGAAAAGGCGAAATCGCGTTGAAGTCGATCCAATGCCGCGTCACCGGAGCACCCCGCACCCAGCGCCAGGCCATCAAGGTCGAGACCGGATGCCCGATGCGGTACAGCGGCGTCAGCAGATAGGGCACAACGAGCAAGGCCAGCAGAACAAGCAGCAGGATTCTGACAATGCGCAAAATCTAATGTCCCGAATCCGAAGTTCGCATCACTTTGCGGCGTCCCGCGGAAAAGCCGAGGCACGACGGCCCCGATCACGCAAATCGACCGGGCCTGTTTGATATCTGACGATAATTCATGGTTTTTCCAGTGCCATTGTGGCGCATGGTCCCCTCCCCTCGCAATTGACGAAGGCGATGGCATAAAGGATTGTCCGGCAAATTTCCTTTGGATGCTTCTTGGAGCCCTATTTGATGATCGCCACCGCCGCACCCGATTTTGCGACGCGACTGGACCGGACCGCGGAGGAGACCGAGGCCCTGCTTGCGAAGCTGCTAGGCGACGCCACGCTACCCGACGAGATCGTGCGGCCGAAGCGGCTGATGGACGCCATGCGCTATTCGAGCCTCGGCGGAGGAAAACGCTTGAGGCCGTTCCTGGTGGTCGAGAGCGCGGCCGTGTTCGGCGTTCCGCGCGAGGCTGCCCTGCTCGCCGGCGCCGCGCTCGAATGCATCCACTGCTATTCGCTGATCCATGACGATCTGCCGGCGATGGACAACAGCGATTTGCGCCGCGGCCGGCCGACGCTGCACAAGAAAACCGACGACGCCACCGCGATCCTGGCCGGCGATGGGCTCTTGACGCTCGCCTTCGACATCGTCACCCGCGACGAGATCCACAAGGACCCGAGCGTACGCCTTCTCTTGACGCGCGCGCTGGCGCGGGCATCGGGAATCGGCGGCATGGTCGGCGGCCAGATGCTCGACCTCGCAGGCGAGGGCCGGTTCGGCGATCGCGAACCGGTCGATGTGGCGCGGCTGCAGCAGATGAAGACCGGGGCGCTGCTGCGCTTCGGCTGCATCGCGGGGGCGATCCTCGGCCAATCTTCGGCAAAGGAATATCGGGCGCTCGACGATTATGGCCGCGCGCTTGGCGAAGCGTTCCAGATCGCCGACGACCTGCTCGACGTCGAGGGCGACACGGCGGCGCTCGGCAAGCAGACCGGACAGGACGCCGCACTCGGCAAGACCACTTTCGTCACCCAGCTCGGGATCGACGGCGCCAAACAGCGCGTGCGCGATCTCTTGGCGCGCGCCGATTCCGCACTCGCGATCTTCGGCGCCAAGGGCGACGTGCTGCGCGCCGCCGCGCGATTCGTCGCCGATCGCAAGAATTGAACGCGCCGATGACGGGCAAGGAAACCGAGGATCCACGCCTTGCCCGCTTCCGGAAAATGTCACGCCCGGTCCGCGTGGTCTATGCGCGGCCGCGGACGTTCAGTTCGATCCTCGTCGCTATCGTGGCGTTCTTCCTGCTGCCGGGCTCGTTGCGGCTGGTGACGCGGCTTCTGATCGCCTGGGATGCCTTCGCGGGCCTCTATCTGGTTCTCGCCTACATCATGATATTTCGCTGCGGTCTCGCCCATATCCGCCGCAACGCGGCGCTGCAGGACGATGGCCGCTTCCTGATCCTGCTGATGACCGCGCTCGGCGCGTTCGCCAGCATCGCCGCGATCGTGTTCGAACTCGGCGCGTCCAATCGCAGCGCGCCGCAACTGGCGCTGGCGACGGGAACGATCGCGCTGTCGTGGGCGACGGTCCATACCATCTTCGCGCTGCACTACGCCCACGACTATTACCGCGGCGCCAAGCCGGGCGGCCTGCAGTTTCCGAGCGGCGACCAGCATGATCATGCCGACTACTGGGACTTCGTCTATTTCTCGTTCGTGATCGGCATGACCGCGCAGGTCTCCGATGTCGGCATCACCGACAAGATCATCCGCCGCACCGCGACCGTGCACGGCATCATCTCTTTCGTGTTCAATACCGCGCTGCTCGCGCTGATGGTCAATATCGCCGCGAGCGCGATCTCGAGTTGATTTCAATTGCAAACCTGAACACGCGGCTGCGGTTATGGGCACACTCCCGACATGATGGCCTGGTATGAGTTGCAACCCTGCGCACGTTCGAGGCCGGTCAGCGGCCGGCCTGTCGACGACAGCCCTGGACCGGTCGGTGTCTGAGAACGCCTGACAATAGCTTGCCTTGGTTCCGGAGCGTGCCTTGGTTCCGGTGCCTGCCTTGCTTCCGGAACTTGCCTTGCTTCCGGCCTGTCGCGCCTGGCAACCGGCTTCTTCTCACGGCGCTTCTCGCATTCATTGTCGTCATTGAGGAATGTGCCCTCGGCACAGACGATCTTGGTGCAGCGGTCGCCATCGGCCTTGTAGCCGTGCTCGCAGAGGAGCGGGCACACCCGCGACTGCTTTTGCTTGATCGCGTCAAGCGTATCGGTGCTCGCCGTCTTGACGTCGAGTTTCATTCCGGCATTGCGGTTGAACGACGACAGCGAACGTTGCGACTCCGCGGTCCATTCGCCATCGGCGGCACCGGCGAGACAGCCGACGCGGCGCAACTCGAGTTGCACCGATTTCGTGACATCGGCCGGCGACGAGCCTGCGGTCAGCGCCGCGACGTTCGCGGCTTTATCAGGCGACGAAGGGCCGGTCGCGCGGCTGTCCGCACCCGCAGCCGCATTGCTCGCGACCGCCGGGGTGTCGGCCACCTTGTCGGTCCGCTTGCGTTCCGCCTCGGCGGCCTGATCCTGTGCGACCTGCTTGGCCTTTTCGGCGGCAAGACGCGCCTGCTCGGCGGCCTTCGCGTCGGCCTCGGCCTTGGCCTGCGCTTCCTTTTTCGCCCCCTCGGCGGCAAGCCGCGCCCGCTCCTGTTCAGTCTGCCTCGCCTTTTCGGTCGCAGCGACGCGGGTTTCCTCAGCCGCGATTTTCTCAAGCTGAAGCTTCGCAAGGCTCGCGTAGAAACCGTCGGGATATTGCGCGAGGAAGGCGCTGAAGGCGGCACGGTTGCCGACCTGCAGCGCAAGCTCATAGTCACGGCGCATGTCGGCCTGGAGGCTCGGCACGGGCTCAGACGCCGGCGACGCGGCACGGGCCGGCACCGGCACCAGCGGCACATCGTCGCCGCCGAGCGAACCATAGACGAACGGTTCCTGCCGGTTCCCGGTGGCCTTGAGCACGTCATCGCGGACGAACCCGAACGCCCGGCGCACATCGAGCCCCGGCGTCGTCAGGTGCTTTGCTAGCGCGATCGTGAACGGGCTGTTCCTTGTGTCGCCGTCCGCTGCGGTCGACCCCGCCTTGGCGGAATAGGCGATCAGCGAATTCGGGCTGGTCGGCTCGATCTTGGCAAGACCGCGCCCGATCGCGCGCGATGCCACCGTCCGCTTCATCAGCTTGGCAAAAGGATTGTCACGGCAGGCATCGAGGATCACCAGGCGAAGCTGCTTGGCGGGTTCAGCCGCGACCAGTATCCGCTCGAGCGAAAGGGCCTCGTCGAAAACATCGGTGTCGCGTTCCAGCTTCGCGTCGATGGGAATCAGGTAGTTCGCCCCGTCAACCTCCATGCCGTGGCCGGCATAGTAGACCACCGCGATGTCGGCGTCGTACGCGGCATCGGAGAAATCGCGCAGCGCCCGGCGCGTCTCGATCGCCGAAAGATCGTGGCGGGAATCGACGACGTCGAAGCCGGCACCCTTCAGCGTGGCCGCCATCATCGCGCCGTCATTGACCGGGTTCGAGAGCGGCGGCACGTTCTGATAGGCCGAATTGCCGATGATCAGCGCGACGCGTTTTCCCGCCCAGGCGGGCTCGCAGGCCAACAGCAGCACGGCTGCGAGGAAGAATCCGTACAATCTTGGAAATCCGGCCGAATACATGATGACGCTTCCTCGACTGCTTTCATACCACGAGAACTTGCCTATCAGGAGCCGGCTAACGGACCTTGTGAACTAGATCACGAACCGGGATTTCGATCGGCAGATAACGGGACCCGTTACATTAGTATCCGCCGGCCGGCTTGCGGTTCGCCCTTTGCCGTCAGAGATTTTCGGTTCAGGATGGACCGTAAGGAGCAGAAAATCCGCGGGAGGTACGCGATGCATGGCGTTGTCTTTAACGGCGAACGCGAGTTGGAACTGATGCAGTTCCCCGATCCCACCCCCGATGCTCACGACGTCGTCATCGAAATGAAGGCGTCCGGCATGTGCGGCAGCGATTTGCATCAATACCGCCGCCCGAAAGGCCAGGCCCAGGCGAGCGGCATTCCGATGCGCGACGGCCCCGTCATCGCCGGCCACGAACCCTGCGGGGTGGTGGTCGCCGCAGGCTCCGCGGTCGACGCCAAGGCGGCACGTATCGGCCAGCGCGTGATGGTGCACCATTATCAGGGCTGCACGCAGTGCATCCACTGCCGCTCCGGCTGGCAGCAGCTCTGCCAGGAGGTGCCGGTCAAGGTGTACGGCAATAACGCCCATGGCGGCCATGCCAACTATCTGAAAGTGCCGGCCAACACCCTGGTCGCCTTGCCGGACGAGTTGTCGTTCTCGGCGGGCGCGGCGATCGCGTGCGGCTCCGGCACCGCCTACAGCGCGCTGCGGCGGATGAATCTTTCGGGCAACGACACCCTGGCGATCTTCGGCCAGGGTCCGGTCGGGCTCGCCGCCACACAATACGCCAAGGCGATGGGCGCCAAGGTCATCGCGCTCGATATCAGCAAGCAGCGGCTCGATCGCGCCAAGGCATTCGGTGCCGATGCCGTGATCGATCCCGGCTCGAACGATCCGGTCAACGCGATCAAGGATCTCACCCACGGGCGCTACGCGGATCTGGCGCTCGACACCTCGAGCAATCCGGATGCGCGGCTGAACGCGATCCGCTCGACCAAGGTCTGGGGCACGATGTGCTTCGTCGGCGAAGGCGGCAGCGTCCATATCGACGTCAGCCCGCATCTGTTGCGCCGGCAGTTGACGCTGGTGGCGTCATGGACCTTCTCCAACATCATTCAGGCCGATTGCGCGCGCTTCTCGGTCGAGCGTGGCATCGACGTCGACGAGCTCTTCACCCATCGCTGGCGCCTCGACCAGGCCGGGGAGGCCTATCAGCTGTTCGACAAGCAGGTCGACGGCAAAGGCGTGTTTTTGATGTGACGAACAATACAACAGGAGCACCCACCCATGAGTCATGACCGATCGACCGTCGAAGCCGTGGTGAAGGGCTATTTCGACGCGCTTTACGAGGGCGATGCCGACAAGATGGGCGCGATCTTCCATCCCTCCGCCGACCTGCGCTGGGTGGAAAAGGGCGAGCTGAAAATCCTCACTGTGCCCGATTGGCTCGGCTGGATCAGGAAGCGGCCATCCGCCAAGGCCGAGGGCAAGCCGCGCGAGGATTTCATCGTCACCATCGACCGCTCCGATGAGTCCACCGCCTTCGTCAAGGCGCGCTGCCAATTGCCGCCGCGTTATTTCACCGACTATCTGGTGGCGATGAAACTCAGGGATGGCTGGCAGATCGTCTCGAAATCCTACCGCTACGATCTGCGCGAATAGTCGGGAGAATTGACCTCGCCCGGTTTCCGCGCCAATTGAGACGCGGAGGGTTTTGCGGCCGTGGAAGCCAAGTTCCAGATCTTTTTGATCCTGCTTGCCGTGCTGGCGGGCACGGCATGGCTGTCGCGACGGGTCCACATCGCGCCGGCGATCCTGCTGCTCGTCGCCGGCATCGCGCTCGCCTTCGTGCCGGGCATGCCGTCGCTGGAACTGCCGCCGGAAGTTGTGCTCCTGCTGGTGCTGCCGCCCTTGATCTATTCGGCCAGCGTCGCGATGAGCTGGCGCGAGTTCAAGCACAATTTGCGCCCCATTATCCTGCTCGCGGTCGGCTGCGTGATCTTCACCGCGTTCGCGGTCGCCGCCGCGACGCACTACCTGATCGGCCTGCCCTGGGCCGTTGGCTTCCTGCTGGGGGCCATCGTCGCACCGCCCGACGTGGTGGCGCCGCTTGCGATCGCGCGCAAGCTCTGCCTGCCTCGCCGCATCCTGGTCGTGCTCGAGGGCGAGGGACTGGCCAACGACGCCACCGCGCTGATCCTGTATCGTTTCGCGGTGGCGGCGATCTCGACCGGGACGTTTTCGCTGCCGGCAGCCAGCGGCGGCTTTATCGCCATCATCGTCGGCGAAGTGCTGTTCGGGCTGGCGGTCGGCTGGCTCTCCTTGCATGCGCGCCACCGCGCCCGCGATCCGCAGGTCGAGATTACGCTGTCGCTGATCACCCCCTATCTCGCCTATTGGGTGCCCGAACATTTCGGCGGCTCCGGCGTGATCGCAACGGTGGCCTGCGGGCTCTACATGAGCTGGAACGGGCCGCTGCTGATTTCCGCCGCCACGCGGCTGCAGGGCATCTTCTTCTGGGACCTCGTGATCTATCTGATCGAGGGTCTGCTGTTCCTGCTGACCGGATTCCAGATGCGCTCCATTCTCGAGAAATCGAAGGCGTTTCCGCTCGACGATATTCTGATCGTCACTGCGCTGGTCGTGGCGATCATTATCGTCGCGCGCTTCGCCTGGGCATATCCTGCGACCTATTTGCCGCGGATCCTGAGCAGGCGCCTGCGCGAGCGCGATCCCTCGCCGCCCTGGCAATGGACATTCATCCTGTCATTCGCCGGCGTCCGCGGCGCGGTCTCGCTGGCCGCGGCACTGGCGCTGCCGTTCACGCTGGCCAGCGGCGACGCGTTTCCCTACCGCGGC
This sequence comes from Bradyrhizobium sp., assembly GCA_049674245.1. Taxonomy (GTDB): domain Bacteria; phylum Pseudomonadota; class Alphaproteobacteria; order Rhizobiales; family Xanthobacteraceae; genus Bradyrhizobium. The sequence goes on from JBATYU010001102.1 coordinate 8,210, forward strand.
CTCATCCTGTTCGTTTCCTTCGGCGTCATCATCGTCACGCTGGTGGGACTGGGATTGGGGCTGCCGCTGGTGGTGCGATGGCTCGGCGTCGCCGAGGCCGGCCGCGGCGAAGCCAACGCCGAGCATGAATCGGAAATCGCGGCGCGGCGCGAGACGCTTGGGGCTGCGCTCAAATCGCTCGACGCCATCACCGAAGACCGGGAATTGTCCGACGAGGTGGTGAAGCTGTTGCGGGCGCGGCATGAGATCCGTGCCAACCAGCTTCCGGACTCGCTTGATCCCGACCGGCACGACGTCTCAGCGGCCGGAACCGAGCTGACGCGCGAGCTGATATCGGCGGAGCGGAAATTCATCCACGCCCTGCTGCGCGACGGCAAGATCACCGACGAGATCAGGCGACGGATCGAGCGCGACCTCGACCTGGAGGAGGCGAGCCTCGCCAACCGCGAGTATCGCAAGGCGCCGCTGTGAGGCGATGATTCGAATGTCAAACAGCCACATCGTCATTGCGAGCGATAGCGAAGCGATCCATCACCGTCATTGCGAGCGAAGCGAAGCAATCCATCGGGCCGCAAGCGGAGGGATGGATTGCTTCGTCGCTTCGCTCCTCGCAATGACGCTTCAAACACAAGCCCGCGTTCTCGCGACGCGATGCGCCCGAGGCTTGCGGAATGACGTCCCTCGAAAGAAAAGAGGGCGCAGGGAAAGCCGGGTGCCCAATGCACCCGCAGATGGGGTAACGGGCTCCCCGGGGGCCTTCCAAGCAAGCCGCGCTAGCTACGGCGCTGTTGGTGGCGCGCGTCGCGCGGCTAGCTT
>JBATYU010001103.1:0-5821 GCA_049674245.1 Bradyrhizobium sp.
CCTCCACCGCGCGCGGGGTTACCGCCAACGAAATTCGGTTCGGGATCGTGGCACCGTTTTCCGGCCCCGCGAAGGAACTCGGGCGCCAGATGAAACTCGGCATCGACACCGCGTTCGCCCGGGTCAACGAAGCCGGCGGCGTCGAAGGCCGGTTGCTCAAGCTGGTCTCGGCGGACGACGGCTATGAGCCGGCGCGGACCACGGACGCCATGAAGCAGCTCTACGACAAGGAGCAGGTATTCGGCTTTATCGGCAACGTCGGCACGCCGACGGCAGCCGTCGCCATCCCCTACGCGCTCGAGCGGCGGACGTTGTTCTTCGGCGCGTTCACCGGCTCCAATATCCTGCGCAACGATCCGCCCGATCGTTACGTATTCAACTATCGCGCGAGCTATGCCGAGGAAACCGCTACCGTCGTGCACTATCTGATCAAGCTGCGCCGGCTGCAGCCGAGACAAATCGCGGTGTTCGCCCAGCAGGATTCCTATGGCGATGCGGGCTTTGCCGGTGTCGCCAAGGCATTACGTGGGCTCGGCATCAATGATGCCACCATTCTGCGGCTCAACTACAAGCGGAATACCGTTGATGTCGACGATGCGGTCAATCAGCTGAAGGCGCAGAAGCTCGGGATCAGGGCGGTGGTCATGGTCGCAACCTATCGAGCCGCCGCCAAATTCATCGAGAAGACGCGCGATCAGTTTCCAGGGATGATTTATTCGAACGTGTCGTTCGTGGGCTCTACCGCGCTTGCCGAAGAACTGATGCTGCTTGGGCCGCGCTATGCCAGCGGCATCATCGTGACGCAGGTGGTGCCGGCGGTTGGCGGCTATTCGAGCGCAGTGCTCGAATACAAGAACGCGCTGGCGAAATATTTTCCCGGCGAGTCGCCGGATTACGTGTCGCTCGAAGGCTACGTTGCCGCCAACGTCCTGATCCAGGCCCTGAAGCGGACAGGCCCGCAGCTCGATACCGAGCGGCTGATCGATGTTCTCGAGAATACGCGCAATCTCGATCTGGGCCTTGGCTCTCCCCTTAGCTTTGGCCGCGCGGAACACCAGGCCTCACACAAGATATGGGGAACGGCGATCGACGACGGCGGGCATTACCAGGCTTTGGAGCTTGAATAAGCATCAAGCTGATCGGGCCTAACGGCGCAGCACGACGGTTTTTCCTCGCGACAAACGCGAAGTGCGTTGGCGCGGAGATCATGCTTCAAGCAACCGCCCTCGCCGATGCGCCGCCTCACAAGGGCGGATCGACGGCCTCGTCGTATTCCTTTTTGAAGCGCCCGATCAATTCGGCGGCCGGCAAGATCCTGGCCACGCTGCCGACGCCCTGGCCTGAGCCCCAGATTTGCTTCCAGGCCTTGGGCTTCGCGCGCTCACCGGAGGCATCGGTGCCGAAACTCATCTTCGATGGATCGGAGGTCGGCAGATTGTCCGGGTCCATGCCGGCCGCCATGATCGATGGCTTCAGGTAATTGCCGTGCACACCGGTGAACAGGTTGGAATAGACGATGTCTTCCGCGGTCGAATTGGTAATCATCTGCTTGTAGCCTTCCACCGCATTGGCCTCCCGGGTGGCTATGAAGGCCGAGCCGATATAGGCGAAATCGGCGCCCAGCATCCGCGCCGCGCGGATCGCACGACCATTGGCGATGGCGCCCGACAGCGCGATCGGCCCATCGAACCACTGCCGCGTCTCCGCAACGAAGGCGAACGGCGATATCACCCCGGCATGGCCGCCGGCACCGGCCGCGACCAGGATCAGGCCGTCGGCACCCTTCTCGATCGCCTTGTGCGCGAATTTCTGGTTGATCACGTCGTGGAAGACGATGCCGCCCCAGCCATGGGCGGCCTGATTGAGTTCTTCGCGGGCGCCGAGCGAGGTGATGATGACAGGCACCCTGTGCTTCTCGCAAAGCGAAAGATCGTGCTCGAGCCGGTTGTTCGAGCGGTGCACGATCTGGTTGACCGCAAACGGCGCCGCAGGCCGATCCGGATGCGCCCTGTCGTGAGCGGCAAGCTCTTCTGTGATCCGCGCCAGCCACTCGTCGAGCAGCGCGGGCGGACGGGCGTTCAGTGCCGGAAACGATCCGACCACGCCCGCCTTGCATTGCGCGATCACAAGATCGGGCACGGAGATGATGAACAGCGGCGCACCGATCACGGGGATCGACAGACGGCCCTTGAACAAGGCAGGCATGGACATGAACAAGACGATCCTTTCCTTTGTTCGCGGCGAGCGCGCGAAGCGCCGGGCTTAAGATGCCAGACATCATGCCAAGAACGCAATCACTGAGGCCAAGCAAAGCAGCCGTCCGTTAAGCGGATAAATCTACCCGCCGCCCGCTTTCGTCGACTGGACTCGCACGGCATCCGAATCATAGACTGGCCTAAGATCGGCGGACGGCCGGCAGCATCACGGGAGGCCGATATGGCGCAAACGAAAATCCTTCTACTGGCGTCGATCCTGCTGGGCGTTTCCGTCGGCACAAACCCTGCCGCGGCACAAAAGAAATATGATCCCGGCGCTTCCGATAGCGAAATCAAGATCGGCAACATCATGCCCTACAGCGGTCCGCTGTCGGCCTATGCGCTGATCGGGCGGACCCAGGCGGCGTTCTTCAAGAAGCTCAACGACGAGGGCGGCATCAATGGCCGCAAGATCAACTTCATCTCCTATGACGATGCCTTCTCGCCGCCCAAGACCGTGGAGCAGGCGCGCAAGCTCGTGGAAAGCGACGAGGTGCTCTTGATCTTCCAGAGCCTGGGCACGCCAACCAACAATGCGATCCAGAAATATCTCGACCTGAAGAAGGTGCCGCAGCTCTTCGTCGCCACTGGTGCTACAAAATTCGGCGACCCGAAGAATTTCCCGTGGACCATGGGCTGGCAGCCGACCTACCAGACGGAGGGGCGAATCTACGCCAAATACATCCTGCAGAACCTGCCGCAGGGCAAGATCGGCGTGCTCTATCAGAACGACGATTCCGGCCGCGACTATCTCAAGGGCCTGAAGGACGGGCTGGGCCTTGAGGCAGCCAAGCGCATGATCGTGGCCGAGTTGCCCTATGATCCGTCGGATCCCACGGTCGATTCCCAGATCGTTTCGCTGAAGACGCTGGGCGCCGATATTTTCTTCGACGAGGCGTCGCCCAAATTTGCCGCGCAAGCGATCCGCAAAGCTGCCGAGATCGGCTGGAAGCCGACACTGTTCCTCGCCAGCGTCTCGAACTCCGTCGGCTCGGTGCTGAAGCCCGCGGGGCTCGAAAACTCCAAGGGTATCCTGTCGACCAACTACATCAAGGATCCGACCGATCCGGCCTGGAAGGACGATCCCGCGATCAAGGAATGGGCCGCCTTCATGGACAAGTATTTTCCGGAAGGCGACAAGACCAGTACCTTCAGCGTCTACGGCTATGCGACCGCCCAGACCATGGTCCAGGTGCTCAAGCAATGCGGCGACGAGCTGACGCGCGAGAACATCATGAAGCAGGCAGCCAGTCTGAAGGATTTCGAGCTCGGGCTGCTGTTGCCTGGCATCAAGATCAACACCGGCCCGACCGACTATTTCCCGATCGAGCAGATGCAGATGACGCGGTTCAACGGCGAACATGGCGAGCTGTTCGGCCCTCCCATCAGCGCCGAGATGGCGACGCAATAGCGAACGATACCGGAAGGACCTGGCGGCTACCGGCAGCCGCTACTGACACATCGCGCGGGTGACGAAATTGTCGGTCCGGCAGTCATCCGGCTTTCGCGTTCGGCCGGGAATAAACACTTTCGGCGAACAGGTCTCCGCCGAATCCATGTTGAGGCTTTTGCCCTCCTTGTAGCCCTTGCTCTGGCAAAGCTTGTCTGCGGCGGCCTTGCAGTCGGGCGCGCCATTGGCCGCAACCGGACAGGCCGAACGCCCCGACACCATGGTGGATGGCTTGGCCAGGTTCGACAGGCTTTCGCCTGCATCCTTGGCAGCATCCTTGGCGTGCGCGTTGAGATCGTCGATGGTCTCGCTCGGGCTCTTCATTTTCGGCAGGATCGACAGCGATTTCTCGAACAGCTTGCCCATTTCATTCATCAGACCCGAATTCTCGTCGCGGGCCGGCGGCGGTGGCGGCGCGGGTCCGCTCGGCTGCGGCGCGGCCTGTTGTGGCGGCTCCCGGACGCCGAGCGCGGGCGGGACAGACGTTCCTTGCGTCCCTTGCGCCCCCTGCGACCAGGCGGCGCTTGCGGCAATCATGATCACCGACAACGCCGCGCCTGCGGTCGCGACAGGCGTCCTGGACCACGCAAAAAAGCTGCCGGATCGAGCAATCATGACATCGAGCGTAACCCGAAGCCGCCGGTCGACAAAGCACTTCAAGGCCGGCTTCAGATCATTCGAAATGCGACGACAAATCCAAGCACGACAACGATGACGAGCACCGCCACCCACAAGCCGAGGCGTTTCTCTACCTCGGCGCGGATCGTGTCGCCGTAACGGTTGAGCAGGACGGCGACGGCGAAGAACCGGCCGCCACGGGCGATGATCGAACACATCACGAACAGCCAGATATTGTAGCCGGCAAAGCCCGAGGTGATGGTCACGAGCTTGTAGGGGATCGGCGTCAGACCTTTGCCGATGATGATCCATGCGCCCCATTCGGCATAACCGGCGCGGAAGGCCTCGACCTTGTCGCCAAGGCCATAGAGATTGATTAGCCAATGCCCTACCGAGTCATAGAGCACCGCGCCGATCGCGTAACCGAGCACGCCGCCCGCGACCGAAGCGGCGGTACACAGCGTCGCAAACAGCCATGCCCGCTTGGGCCGCGCGAGCGACATCGGAAGCAGCATGATATCTGGAGGCACCGGAAAGAATGAGCTTTCGGCGAAGGAGACCGCTCCCAGCACCCAAAGCGCGTAAGGCTTGTCGGCAGCCGCGACACACCAGTCATAAATTCGTCTCAGCATGGCGCGATCAACCACCATGTGACGGATTTGTCCATGCCCGGAATTAGCGGAGGCTTGGCAAGTCTTAGTGGCGCTTGCGCAGACCGTGGCCAGCGAGCGCGACAATTGGTCGCCGCGGGGGTGCGGCTTTTGGCAGCAGCTTGACGGTCGATTTCGGCAGTTTCTCGGCGATTCCGAGCAGGTGCTCGCGCCGCTCCATCTCGCGCCAGACGTCATCGGGCCGCACGCCGGCCGACGCCCATAAGACGGTGAGATTGTAGAGCAGATCGGCGCTTTCGCGGACCACCGCCTGGGCGTCGCCATTGACGGCGTCGATCACGACCTCGATGGCTTCTTCGGCAAGCTTCTTGGCCATCTGGGACGGGCCACGCTGAAACAGCCGGGCGGTACGCGACGTAGCCGGATCGAGATCCTTGGCCGCGATCACCGCCAGATAAAGCCGCTCAAGCGAATCATTCATAGTCACGAGAGGTTAATCCAAACCGATGCCCGGCGCGTTAACGGCAACATCAAAAGGTGGAAATCCGCCGGCCGCGGTGACCGGCGGATTAATTCAGTCCGGAAATTTGCGCACTTACCAGTTAGCGATCGGATGGCCGTTCACATAGGGCGTGGTCATCCCATAGCCGTTGTCGCCATAGGAGGGGTCGCCATAGTAGACGGGCCCACCACCGTAATACGCCGGACCACCGTAATAGGCCGGACCTCCGTAATAGACCGGACCTCCGCCGTCATAATCGTCATAATAGGCCCGCCGGTTCTGGGCCGCCGCGATTGCGAGACCCGTGCCGACAATACCGGCAAAGGCCGCTGCGGCAGCACCGCCGCCGCCGCCCGGGAAGCCCCTGTGGCGCGCGCTGATGTCG
>JBATYU010001104.1:0-3307 GCA_049674245.1 Bradyrhizobium sp.
CTTTGCTCCACGCTTTCTTCAGACCCCATCTCGCGATGACGCCCTTGCGCTTCGCTAATCCTTCGCCGTCATCAGGCTGGATAAAGGACTTTCACCTCCAAGCTGTCGTTCATACTCGGCACACAAGCCAACGGGTCGCGCGAATGCGCGCCCCCGACGAGCGCAATAGCGCTCGCGCAGAGATGACAGGCTCCGCGTGCCCACCACAACAACCGCGGTGGGCACGGCGCAAGAGCGCCTTCGCCCACCCTACAAATTACGCCGGATTGTCCCTCAGCCAGGCTAGCACGTCGCCGGCGTTCCGGTCCGGCGGAAACACCGGATAGAACACGTGGCGGATGCGCGCGTTGTCAATGACCAGCGCGAGCCGCTTGATCAGGATCAGTCCCGCCACTTCCATGGTCGGCAGATCGAGCGCGCGGGTCAGCACCAGCTTCTCATCCGACAGCACCGGAAACGGCAGATGCAGCCGCGCCGCCATCTCGGCCTGGTAGGCGTTGCTCTGCGTCGACAGGCCGAACACGTGCGCGGCGCCGGCGGCCTTCAGATCCGAAAACAGGTCGCGGAAGGCGCAGGTTTGCGGGGTGCAGCCGCGCGCGCCGGGGATCATGTCCCAGTCGTCGACCAGCGCGATCTTGCCGGGCTCGCCGGTTCTGGGATAGGCGAACACCACGGTGCGGCCCGGCAGCGCCGCCAGCGTCACCGAGGTGTCGTCGGTCGCAAGCAAGCTGAGCGGAGGGATGGTCATGCCGTTGAGATGGGCCGCCGCGCCGTCGTCGGCCGGCGCCGGAATTTTGCTCCAGTCGACTTCAAGCAGGTTTTTCTGGTTCATTGCACAATTCTCCATCCTTCGTCATTGCGAGGAGCACTTGCGACGAAGCAATCCATTCTTTCTCTTCTTGCGGGATAGATTGCTTCGCTGCGCTCGCAATGACGAACAGGCACGGCAGCGACCTCATCCCCTCGCCCGCATCAGGCGTCCCTTCTCCCTGCCCCAGTCGCGCTTCTTCTCGCTTTCGCGCTTGTCGTGCAGCTTCTTGCCCTTCGCGACCGCCAAGAGCAGCTTGGCGCGGCCGCGTTCGTTGAAATAGAGTTTTAGCGGGATCAGCGTCATGCCCTCGCGATCGACCGCGCCCATCAATTTGTTGATCTGCTTTTTATGCAGCAAGAGCTTGCGCGGCCGCTTTGGCTCGTGATTGAAGCGGTTGGCCTGCAAATATTCGGGAATATTGGCGTTGATCAGCCAGATCTCGCCGTCCCTGGAATCCGCGTAGGATTCCGCAATCGTGGTCTTGCCGTTGCGAATCGACTTCACCTCGGTGCCGGTCAGCGAAATGCCAGCCTCGATCGTGTCCTCGATCGCATAGTTGAAGCGCGCCTTGCGATTTTCGGCGACAATTTTGATCGCCCGCTCATTCTTCTCGGCCACGTCAAGCCTTCTTCAGGAGATCGCGGATCTCGGTCAAGAGCTCGACCTCGCGCGTCGGCTTCGGCGGCGCAGGGCTCGCCTCCTCGTGGCGCTTCAACGTATTGATCGCGCGAATGACGATGAACAGCACGAAGGCGATGATGAGAAAATTCAGCGTCAGTGTGAGGAAATTGCCCCAGGCCAGCACCGCGCCCTGCTTCTTGGCATCGGCCAGATTGGACGCGGTAACCGCCTTGGAAAGTCCAGTGAAATAATTGGAGAAATCCAGACCTCCCGTGATCGAACCGATGATCGGCATGATGATATCGCCGACCAGCGAGGTAACGATGGCGCCGAAGGCCGCGCCGATGATGACGCCGATGGCGAGGTCGACGACATTGCCCTTCATCGCGAATTCGCGGAACTCCTTCAGCACGTTAGAAACCTTTTTTCGTTCATCAGGCGAAGAAATTCAATTGATCAGGCCGGCATGCACCATGGCGCTGCGCACGGCGACGCGGGTGGGCTCGGATACCGGCACCATCGGCAGGCGCAGCTTCTCGTCCATCTTTCCGAGCAGCGCCAACGCGTATTTGACCGGCGCGGGGTTGCTTTCGATGAAGAGATTGGTGTGCAGCGGCATCAGCTTGTCGTGCAGCTTCAGCGCGGTCGCAAGGTCGCCCTTCTGCCAGGCCAGGTGGAACTCGGAGCACAGCCGCGGCGCCACATTCGAGGTCACCGAAATGCAACCATGGCCGCCATGCGCCATGTAGCCGAGCACGGTGGCGTCCTCGCCCGACAATTGGTTGAAATCCTCGCCCATCGCGGCGCGCTGCTGCGACACCCGCACCATGCTGGCGGTCGCGTCCTTGACGCCTGCGATGTTCTTCAACTCAAACAGCCGCGTCATGGTGTCGACCGACATGTCGATCACCGAACGCGGCGGAATGTTGTAGATGATGATCGGAATGCCGATCGCGTCGTTGATCGCCTTGAAGTGCTGATACATGCCTTCCTGGGTCGGCTTGTTGTAGTAGGGCGTCACCACCAGGACCGCGTCGGCGCCGGCCTTTTCGGCATGCTCGGCAAGGTCGATGGCCTCCTTGGTCGAGTTGGAACCGGCGCCGGCGATCACGGGGACGCGTCCCTTGGCTTCGTCCACGCACCACTCGACCACGCGCTTGTGCTCGTCATGGCTCACGGTCGGGCTTTCACCGGTCGTGCCTACCGGCACGAGGCCGTGGGTGCCTTCGGCGATCTGCCAGCTGACAAGCGATCGGAACGCCGCTTCGTCGAGCGAGCCGTTCTTGAACGGCGTTACCAAGGCGGTGAAGGACCCCCGGAATTTCGTCTTGGCTGCCATGGATTTCCTCCAAACGCGTGGTTTACGGCGCTGCCTGTAAACGCTGTTTCGACGCGTTTTCTACCGCAGATAAGTCTACGCAATCTGCGTAAACTTGATTGCTTTTGCGAACCGGTGCCCACCCCGCTATCCAAGTGCGGGGCAGGCTTTCGCTCGAAAACGCTATGTAACTTCAATTCATATCGGGTCTGGCGGTCCGGCGAAAGGCCGCGCGATCGGTCTTAGCCGCGATTTTGCCGCGGTCGTGGCGCAAACACCCGAGCCCGCGGCGCGTAATAGGTATTTTGCCCGCATATTCAATCAACTAGACCTGATACCGAGCGATCGAAATGATTCGCCGTGAAGGAACGCCGTGAACCGCCCAGTACGTGCAGCCGCGTTGCGATCGACAGCCTTGGCGACCAGCCTGACGTTGGCAGTGGGCCTTTCGGCGCTGGCAGTGGACGCCTGGGCGGCCAAGCCCAAGGTTCCCCTGCCAAAGCCGCGGCCGATCGCTCGCAACGTCGTGCCCAAAACCGCCGCGACCAAGCCCACGG
>JBATYU010001105.1:0-17895 GCA_049674245.1 Bradyrhizobium sp.
GATCAATTCTCATCTGCGTATAAGGGCGCCCCTGCGGAGATTTTCGAGCAGCGCATCGATGAGTAACGAGTACTTGGGCGAGTACTTGGGAAAGCAATTTGGGAATGCCTACTGATCCTCATTTGACGTGAACACATATGACGCGAAGCGGACTGCGATCTCAATGATCTGTGGTTGAAACAGGTGATCAGTCAAAGTGCGGAAACTGTTTGACCGGAATTATCTCCAAGTCAAAGATGTCTTGCTTCTGCGCGCTGTCGTCGACCATTGCTTGGGCCTCCTCGATGCTTAGCGCGCTGAGGACCGCGAAGAAGCCCGGCTCGCCGCCAACTTTGTAGAAGACGGACGACAGAACGCCGTTCCGAATCAAATCCCAAGTGCCAGGATCGAGGCGCCGCGTCAGGTGAGAGATGAGCTGAGCCCGCGTTACGCCCGCCTTAGGGCGACTATTGATCATGAAAATCATTGGTCTCATTCCTCCACTTCATCAGGCATAAAATGTGACAGCCAACCAACGACAGATTTGTGACGGGAGTTGCTGTCAGTAGCCTGGTGCCGGCCGAGCGCGCCGATCAGCACCGTGTGAATCTTGATCTGGCCTGCCATTTCGAGGCCGAGGGTGCGGGTGAAGGTGAGCGCCATGATCAGGCCGAACAGCGTCTCGGAGATCCGTTCCATCGGATCCAGCACCCGCTTCAAAGGGATGGCTGAGACCTCGGACATTGAATCAAGCCGCAATATTGGTGGAAAGCACGGTATCGAGTGTCGCGGCGCGGTAGAGCCCTCCGACTTTTTGCTCGACCCCGTCGGCTCGCAATAGATCCCGCGCCGTTCCGTGGGCGCCGACGATGCGCAAGATAATGCCGCGGCTGGCGAGTTCGGCGTGCAGCTCGTGCAGCATGCGGGAGCCGGCGAGATCGAGATACGGCGCGGCGGAAAGGTCGCAGACAGCCAAGCGGATTGTGGCGGGAGCAGTCATTTCGAGCCGGCTCAGGACCGACTCCAGGACAGTATCGGCATTGACGTAAATCAGCGACGCCTCGGGACGAAATGCGATCGCGTCTGTCAGCGGTTCGTTCTCGGGATGGCGGTCGAGGTCGGAGTAGCTGTTGGTGCCGGGGACACGACCAAGGAACGCAACGTGCGGGCGCGACACCCGCGCGAGCAGCAATGATATGGAAGCCAATGCGGCAAGCAGAATGCCGTCAAGTATTCCCAGCAGCAGCACAGCCACGAGAGCGATCGCTGCGGCAAGGAAATCCAGCCGGCTTACGCGCCACATGCGAAATAGGGCCGGAAAATCCAATAACCCGTATATCGCGGTCAACACGACCGCGGCCAGCACCGCCTTCGGCAGATTCTCAAGCAGGCCGGTCAGAAAAAGAAGGCATAGCGCAAGCGTGATCGAAGCAAAGACAAGCGCCAGCGATGTGCGTGCGCCGGCCTTGTCGTTCACCGCTGATTGCGACAATCCACCAGCCACCGGATAGCCGTGTCCGATGGCCGCCGCGAGATTGGCTGCACCGATGCCAAGAAGCTCTTGCCGGGCATTCAGCGCGTATCCGTGCTTTGCCGCGAAGGTGCGTGCGGCGGATACGCCCTCGATATAGGCCAGCAACAAGCAGCCGGCGGCCAGCGGAACTATTCCCTCGACATCCCTCAATCTTAGGGCCGGGCCGGCCAGGGTGGGCAAGCCCGCCGGGATTTCCCCCGTTATTGGCACCCCAAGCGCCGGTAGCCCGAGCATGGTGGCGGCAATGATCGCCAACATTACCACGCCAAGCGCAACGGGTTTTCCAGGCAAAAGGCGTTCGCCGAGCACGATGAGACCGATCGCAACGACGCCAACGGTGAGAACGAGGTACTGCATCTGACCGAGTTGCCCGGCCAGCAGGAAAGCGCGTTCGAAGAAGTTGTGGCCGCCACCTTTCACGCCGAGAAGACTCGGCAGTTGGGTCATGGCAATGGTGAGGCCGGCGCCGGCCTTGAAACCCACCAGAATGCTGTCGCTGATCAATTTTACCAGCACGCTCAGCCGCAACAGCCAGGCAAACAGGCTGAGCGCCGCCACCGTGAAGGCAGCCAGGCTGGCGATCTGCGCATAACGTTGCACATCTCCCTCAGCCATCGTCCCCACTGTACCCGCAATCATGAGCGAGATCGCGGAAGTTGGTCCGATGGCGAGCTGACGCGAGGATCCGAACAGCGTATAGCCGATACCGCCCAGCAGATAGCCGTAGATGCCGACCTGCGGCGGCAAGCCTGCAAGGCCGGCATAGGCAAGCGAAACCGGAATGGCATAGGCCGCCAGGGTTATCCCGGCGATGATATCACCGGGCAGCCAGGCCGCACGGTATTCAGCCAGCCAACGGACCGGCGGAAACCACCAAAGCCAGGTGGTCGCCCTCCGATGTTCAGTCGAATTCGCCATGCGGGGCCAAAAGCCTTCAATTGCTTCGATTCTGAGTAGCGGCGCTGATGGCAGCTCGCTTGATTCAAATCAACATATTCGAGCCATTTGGTCTGAAGCTGGCAAATTGCGGAGCGACCAACCCGAACAGAATTGCCAGATGACTTGGAATCAACTCTACGGTCTGAGGAGCTATCTCAAGTCGTCGCTTTGGGTTGTTCCATTTATCGCCATACCGCTTGAACTCCTCGTCACACGATTGCTGCACGGGCTTGACGACTGGCTTGGATGGACCCTCCTGGGCCTTAGCGTGACCGGCGCGCAGACTCTGCTCCAGGCCTTCGCCACGGCAACGCTTTCGTTCGTGGTCTTCACGTTCGGCTCCCTGCTGGTCGCCATTCAGGTCGCCAGCGCGCAAATGACGCCTCGCATCATCGCCACGACACTGCTGCGAAACAATGTCGTCAAGTACGCCGTTGGCCTCTTCATATTTACACTGATGTTCGCGCTGAGCGCGCAGAACAAGATGGAGAAGGAGGTCCACCAGTTGGTCATGCTCGTAGCCACTCTGCTTGGCATCTCTTCCTTCGCCGCGTTCTTCTATCTGATCGACTATGCATCGCGCTTGTTACGCCCCATCAGTATCCTGGCGCATGTCGGTAGCGCCGGACTCGCGGTCATTGAAAGCGTCTATCCCGATCAAAGTGTCGGCCCGGACGCCCGGCGAGACGAACGTCTCCCGATCGAGCCTCCCGATAGCGTCATTCAACATCAGGGAACGTCGGGCATTGTGCTGGCGATCAACCTCAAAGCGCTTACGGCTAAGGCGGAAAAGTCAGACGGCGTCATCGAATTCGTCCCGCAGGTGGGCGATTTTGTCGCAGTCGACGAGCCTCTGTTCAACCTCTACGGCGGAACCCGCGCGATCGACGGGGAGACGCTGCGTGCGGCGGTCGCGTTCGGATCGGAACGCACAATCGACCAGGATCCCACCTTTGCGTTCCGCATCGTCGTCGACATTGCGCTCAGAGCCTTGTCGGCGGCGATCAACGATCCGACGACGGCTGTGCTCGCGATCGACCAGCTCCACCACATGCTGCGCGACGTGGGCAAACGCCATTTGCGGACCGACGAAATACAGGACGAATCCGGAGAATTGCGCGTGATTTTCCGGACACCCAATTGGGAAGATTTTGTTCATTTGGCTTTCAGCGAGATCCGCGCCTACGGCTCGATAAATCTGCAGATTGTCAGAAGGCTGCGGGCGATGATCGACAACCTGATGCAGACATTGCCGGCGCACCGCCATGCGGCGCTGCTTCAGGAGCTAAGTCTGCTCGATCGTGAAATCAAAAGGCACTTCATCTATCCGGAGGAATTGTCACTCGCGCATATCGCGGATGTCCAGGGCCTCGGAGGACATTCCGGAAAATTCATGCGCTGAAACAGCTGCAAGCAAAGCTTGTGGCCGATCTTCCACCGGCGACCCTGGAAAGGGAAAACATGGCGGACCTGCTCGAAAAGCTGCTTGGCCTGACGATCGCGGTCTTCATGGCCGGGAGCCTGCTCGAAATGGGCCTCAAGCTCGATTTGCAACGAGCCAGTCATGCGCTTCGTGATGTCCGCTTCATGGTTACGGCGCTCTTCTGGAGCTTCGTTGTCGGCCCGGCACTAGCAATGTTGCTGGCGAAGGGGCTGCCTCTCGCCGAACCTTATGCGCTCGGCCTCATCCTTCTGGGCCTGGCTCCGTGTGCGCCATTCGTGCCGCTGCTCGCGGAAAAGGCCGGAGCGGACTTGAACTATGTCGCGGCCTATTTGCTGCTGGCGGCGCTTGGCACACTGATCATCCTGCCGATCATGATCCCTGTTCTGGCTCCGCAGCTGACCGCGGACTCCTGGACGATTGCCAAGCCGCTGCTGTTGTTCATCGCGCTGCCGCTGACAGTCGGGATCTGCGTCCGGCTTGTCGCCAGCACAGTCGCCGAAAAATCTCAACCGATCGTGAAGAAAATTACAGGCATCGATATCATCCTGATGCTCGGAATCGTCCTGCTGCTGTACTGGAGCGACTTCCTGAGCGCGGTCGGAACTTATGCGATCGGGGCTCAAATCCTCTATTATTGTCTGCTCGGCGCCGCCGCCTATGGCCTTGGGTTCGGTCTCTCGCGCGAGAAAAAGAGCACGCTTGTGCTGGGTCTCTGTACTCGTAACGTGGGCGCCGCCATCGCACCGCTGCTGTCGGTTTCCAACTCCGACCAGCGCGCGACGGTGATGTGCGTGATGGCGGTTTTCATCACCCTCGGTGTCGGATTCGCAGTAGCGTACTTGCTCGGAAGCCGGAACCCCGCCAGCAAGCCTGCTCACGGTGGGGGATAGCGACCACTAGCTCGTCAGTCTGCACAAGCGGCAGGAGGTCAAAGTGAAAACGGTCGAGATAATCTATCGCTACGAGGCGCGAGACGTTTCAGCCAGACTGCAGCCATCGGATAGCAGCGCGGCAATACTTAGACTCGATGACGGCAATCGGGGTTTCGCGGCGCTTCTCGACCACGTCAAGGACGAGACGGGCGTGATCCAGCAGATCATTCCGGTCGATGCGCGGGATCTGGGCTTGACGCCGGGCAGCACCGACGCACCAAAGCAACGGCCGTTTGCCGCCGTGCTCGGCTGTTCGGATGCTCGCGTGCCCATCGAACTTATTTTCAACGAGGGGCCGAACGATCTCTTTGTTATCCGCGTGGCTGGTAACGGCCTTGGAACAGAGGTGCTTGGCAGCCTGAAGTATGCCGTCGAACATTTGGGCGGCACGTTGAAGCTCATCGTCGTGCTGGGACACAGTGGCTGCGGAGCTCTGACCGCGGCTGTCGATGTGTTCCTAAATCCCGGTAATTATCTGGCGCTCGCTACAAAGCACTCGCTTCGGAATATTCTCGACCGCTCACTTGTTGTCGTGCAGGCGTCCGCGAACAAGCTGCTCGCGACGTTCGGGTCGGATATCGCGCACCATCCCGGATACCGACGAGCACTGATCGAGGCATCGATCGTCACCAACGCTGCCCTTGCAGCCTATTCGATACAGCAAGAGTTTGTCGCCAATGATCTGACCGAATTGCGAGCAGTCTACGGCGTCTATCTTCTCGAGACTCGCGAGGTATGGGCGCCCCGGCTCGGCAACACCAAGGAAGTCGGCTTGGCCGCGGCTCCCGCCGACCTCGCCGGATTTGCCGATCTCGGCAACGCCGTTGTTCAATCGGACCGCATTGCGTCATATCTGAAATCGGAAGAATAGCGCCTTCAGGCGCTACGCGTGTTACTATCATTCAGGTCCAGCACCACGTGAATGACCGCTGCGCTACCGCCCTTTTGCACGCCAAACCCGTATTTACGGAACAGCGCGAGCATCGGGGCGTTCTCCGGCAGTACCTCCGCAACCAATTGCTCAATCCCGCTCGTGCGCGCGATCAATATGAGATTGCGGAGCAACGCTGCGCCGATACCCTTCCCCTGGTATTCGTCGACGATCGCGAAGGCTACCTCGGCTTTTCCGGGCTCCGAAACGATATAGCGGCCGGCCCCGACGATGGTGGCTTGCCCGCCAGCATCGATAACGGCAGCCAGAGCGACGTGCGTCACGAAATCGACGTTAACGAAGAAATCGGTCTCCTTCTCGGTAAAGCCGCGTTTGGGGCCGAAGAAGCGGCGATAGAGAGATTGAGCGCTCACGCGCCCGACTGCCGAAAGCATTGCGCTGCGGTCATCGGGTTGGAGAGCACGAATTGTGATGGAACGTCCGTCGCGCAACGTCTCACGCGTGGAAAATGTAGCTGCCTTAGGCATCGTAAACCCTCTGCAACACGTCGTTCCTAATCAAGTTTGCGGGATTCCCTGCTTTTCGATCCATTTTGGTTGCGGCGTCAGCGACGGAACCCTGCTCGCGGACGCGAGAGAGCAACGGCCAGCGCCGCGGCGCGTTGATCTATCTCAATGCACCTTCCGAGTCAGGTGTTCTTGCTAACAGGAGCTTCGGCCGACGCCATCCCACAGCTCTGCTTGCCGGTGCGAGGCTCATAGGAGGTGATCATGGCCACGCTCGTTCCAAACACGTCGGCTGCAACAACCCAACAAGCAAACATTTGGTGGCTCTTTCTGCTTCAGGGCATCGCAGGGATCGTTTTGGGTCTCCTGCTCCTGACCTATCCCGGCGCGACGGTCGTCATTCTCGTCACCTTCCTCGGATTCTATTGGCTCTTCACGGGGATAATGTCGCTGGTGCGCGCTTTCGTGGATCGCTCCGTGCCGTGGATCTGGTCTCTGCTCGTCGGGATCGTTGGCATCCTCGCCGGGCTTGTTGTTCTGCGTCACCCGCTTCTCGCTGCGCTGACCGTGCCGGCCACGATCGTAATCATCCTTGGCGTGCAAGGACTGATCATGGGCCTGCTCGACGTCATCGGCGGATTCCAGGGCGGCGGGGCTCGATCGTTCCTGTTAGGCATTTTGAATATGGTGATCGGCGCGCTGCTGCTCGGCTCGCCGTTGCTTGCGACGCTTTCGCTTCCGCTCGTCTTCGGCGTACTTCTGCTGATTCAGGGAGCCGGACTCATCTTCCTCGCATTCCGTATCCGGACTGCTTGACGGGGCGCACGCTCGAATTGGCCTTGATCAATTGCCGGCTTCAATCTGCGCCAGCGCGATGTGAAAAAACTCGTCCATCTTCTGGGCGGCCTGCTCCTTCGAGATACCCTTGGGCGCGAGGTCTTTCATGACCTTGCGCAGGGTATCTTCACTGGTTCAGCTCTCCAAATCCGCAGCGACGAGTTCATTCGCATAGGAGACTGCGGCATCTCCCGTCAGGCCGAGCTGCCCGGCAACCCAGTTGCCCAGCATTTTGTTGCATCTTGCCGTGGCCTTGAACCGCAACTCTTCATCGTGCATGAACTTGGCTTCGAAGCTTTGTTCCCGTTTGTCGAAGATTGTCATGATATCGGTCCCGATTGCATCCGGATTTGTGACGTGCATCTAGAACGCGGTGGTGGGTGCCAAAGTTGTATGGATGGACTTGTAGTGGTCGAGCAGCGCAACGGCGCGATCAAGTTCGTTGCCGGCCGGCGGTTGCTTTGCCAAGCCTTCTTGCATCTCTTCGATCCGAACTTTGAGTGCGGCGAGGTCGAAGTCTTCAACCGACGAGGCGGAATCCGCCAGGATCGTGAGCTGCTCTTCCGAAAATTCGGCCAGGCCTCCCAAAACCACGAATTTTTCGCTGACGTTCCCAAGCATCGCCGTCACGATGCCCGGCCGAAGCACTGCAACGATCGGTGCGTGGCCGGAAAGGACGCCGAAATCGCCCTCAACACCGGGCAAATCCACCTGATCGACCTGACCGGAAAACAGCAAGCTCTCAGGCGATACAAGGCTTAGCTGGAAGGTCGACATAGCGCTTTCCTCCGACCTGTTCGGCGCTCCAATCCATTCCACTGCAGCCTAGATTATCGGTCTGTCAAGGTCAGGTAGAACTTCTTATCGCGACGGAGCAGTCAGACTTATTGATGCTGATCAAGGCCTTCCAGCGGCAATCAGATCAATCTCCGGTTCTTCCAGATGTCTCCCAATCCTGTCCCGGCTGGCTCGACATGGCGCCCGGGCCACGACATCTGGCTCACGGGTCAGGCGCGACCATCGCTCTGCCTCCGCTAGCCAAATATTTTTGCTGTTTAGTTCAAGCCTGGCGAACTCCCGGCATAGCTGGGCGCGCGCGTTGCACTCTTGAAGGCTTGTCATTGACGTCTCCCTGCCCGAGAGGACGAATACTCCATTTATGCCTGATCACGCCCGACAGCGTTGATCTGAATCAAGCGGCATGGTGTCCAGCCCCTAATACGCGTCAACAGCCTCGGCAGATATTCTTGATCTTGGCGTCCAAACGGGAATTTTCCACCGCGAGCATATCGACAACCTGACCAGGCTGCGATTGAGATGCCGGGGTTGCCGCCGCGGAGGGCTTGACCTTGCCCGCTGGTGGCGCGGCCTTGTCGTAGCAAGCGAGGCGATCGCTGGCCTTCGGGATCGACTGGCATTCGGCAGTTTGAGCGATCGCTGGTTCACAAAATGTGGAAAGGGCGATCAATAGCGCGAGAGATCTCATCCCTCTTCTCCAAAGGTCTGCAAAGATTTGCGGATATTGCCACTTCGGCCGCAGACCCTTTCAAACGCACGGAAATCTCCGTCTTTGCTTGATCTGGATCAATTTAATGCTGCCTCGATCACTAAACGTGAATATGGATGGGAGGCTCGGGGATCGTTCGATGGGAAAG
The DNA here is from genome assembly GCA_049674245.1 of Bradyrhizobium sp. Lineage (GTDB taxonomy): Bacteria > Pseudomonadota > Alphaproteobacteria > Rhizobiales > Xanthobacteraceae > Bradyrhizobium. The sequence goes on from JBATYU010001105.1 coordinate 8,719, forward strand.
TATCCAGTGCGACTCGTTGTGCTGGCGTTGCTCGCGTCCGCTGTCCTCACCCAACCCTCGCACGCAGCAACTGGCCAAGTTCGCGTCGTATTCGCGAAAGCAGGGCTGATTGCAGGCGCCGGCGTAGGCCGGGGAGCCCTGACCTTCCGAGGTCGCGACTATCGATTCAGGGTTTCGGGCCTGAGTCTGCGCTTTACGGCCGGAGCATCCGTTGTTCGACTGGCAGGGAGCGCCTCCTATTTGAATGAATTGGAGCGATTTTCCCGGCATCTATAGCGCCGTTGGCGTCGGCGGTGCCCTGGTTGGTGCGCCGGTGGAGTGCAGCTGAAGAATGCAAAGGGCGTGATTATTACGCTTCAGGGCAAAAGGGTGGGTCTAGAGCTTTCAGCCGATCTGAGCGGGATCGAGTTTACCCTTGAGTGAATCGCCATTTTGAAAGTTCTTGCTCCGCGCGAAGGCGAGCGCCGAAAGCCGAGTGTTGATCCACATCAAGCGTCGCGCGGTGGGCTGGAAGATGATGACCTTCCAGGGTATCGCAGCATTCGGTGGTATTGAGCGCAGTGCCAATAGCCACGTTGATCCAGATCAATTCCAGCCCGTCGCTCGTGCATAGCGTTTCTTGAGCGCTAGAGTAACGGGAGGCTGAAATGCCACCGACATTAAAAATTCATTACTCGTACGATCTCGCGCTCGTAGTCGAGTATGCGCCGGTTCTGCCCATTAGCATGTTGAAACCGGTACCAGAGGACTTTCCGCCGTGTCGCGTGATGGTCTTGGCGTAGCAAGCATCGCGACGGACTGATCATCCAGAGGGGACCAACCATGCAGGGAAAGATCGATGATTTCATTCCCGAGGCAAGGGAACTTCGAAGACGCGCAAAATTTGAGGAAGCAAGGAAGGTAGATGAATATGTGGGCCTTCTGGCTGAAGCAGAACTGGAAAAGAGAGCTCTCATTGAGAGTCTCGGGAAGAAAAAATCAGGAATTTTCGGGGAGCGTACGGTAAAGCTTGCTTCCGCAATAATTCAAAGAGCCGCGCGGGGTGGAGACAGCGAAGTTCAAATCTATCGGTTTTCAAATCTGCTCTGTACAGACGGCGGCCTGGCGATCAGTCAGAACGCTGCGGGCTGGGAAGAGACACTTGCCGGAGTGCCCCAGGAGATCTACCGGCTTTGGTCGGATTATCTGCAGCCGCGTGGATATCAAATTCGGTATGTGATGCTTGGATTGCCGGGCAGCTTTCCAGAAAATGTCAGCATCGTCGTAAGCTGGGGCGATTGAACGTCAATGATGCAGATCCTCGGGTCGGCTCAGGCGATCCTACGCAAGACCGGCCGACGCCTTTTCAATCGGATCGATAAGCGACTGCGCCGGGAACGGTTTTGTCAGATAGGCCGAACAACCGGATCCAAGCGCCGCGGCCCGCGTTGCATCGCTGTCATTGCCCGTGATGTAGATCACCGGCACGGAAATGCCGCGAGACTTTAGCTGCTGCCTCAAATCAATTCCCGAACTATCATGCAGATTCACGTCAAGGACGATGCAAAAGGCATCGTCAAGATTTGCCTGACTCTGGAATGCTTCGGCAGAATTGAAAAGTACCGCATCAAAGCCATATTCCCTCAAGAGGCGTTTAAGACCCCTAAGCATGCCAGGATCATCATCCACAACAAAAACAGCCTTTCGATTCGACAAGAATGAGGACCCTTAAATTGTGTGCAGTTTGGTCAAAGACGCTTGGCCGTATTGCTGCGCCAGGCAATCACTCAGAAACCAAGAGCCTTATCCGGAAAGCTCGAACAACACGAACTACTCCTTCGTCTTCGATCTTGATATTGTCCTGAGGGACAGGCCTGAATGTCCGGTAGCGAACGTTAGCCGCGGTTCTTGTTGGTCATCTCAAACATGCCGAGGCGTTCCGCTGTGGAGACGAGTTCCGCCAAAGTTTGAACCTTCATTTTTTCCATCACGTTGTGACGGTGAGCCTTTATCGTGCGCTCCGTCGTCCCCAATTGCGCGGCGATTTGCTTGTTTATCTTGCCCCGGACGACGAGTTCGAAAACCTGTCTTTCCCGCGGGGTCAGTGACGCTATGAGGGCGCGCTGGATATCCAGCCTGCCCCGCCGGTCGCGAACGGTTTGATAATTTGCCAACGCGCGTTCAACCGCCCCCAGCAGCTGATCGGACGACACCGGCTTGGTGAGAAAATCCTGCGCTCCAGCTTTGATCGTCTGCACAGTGGTCGGAATATCACCATGACCGGTGAGAAACACGATCGGCAAGATTGAGTCGAGATCGCTAAGGCGGGCCTGTAAATCTGGACCGCTCAAACCGGGTATCTGGACGTCGAGCAGGATACAACTTGGCCTGCTCTCGTCTGGTAAATTATCCAATAGTCGCTGTGCCGACGGATAGGCAACTACCTCGTAGCCGGCGTTCTTCAACCGGCGTTCGATGGCCGTCCGGAATGAGGCATCATCATCAACGACATAAACGACACCTGGCATTTTTCTCTCCTAAGACTTGGCCAAGGGTAGAGAAAGGCGGAATACCGCGCCACCGCAAGTCTGGTTCTCTGCCCAGATCAGGCCGCCATGAGCCTGAACAATCGTACGTGCTATGGAGAGTCCGATACCCATCCCTTGCTCCTTGGTCGTAAAGAAAGGATCAAAGACTCGGGCCAGTTGTTCCGATGGAATGCCGTGCTCGCGCAGCTCTCGCATCTTCAAGCCCACGAGTTCGATTACGTTCAAACCGGCGGCAGCCGAACGAATCTCGTCTTTCCAGTTGTGAAAAATTACCTGGCTGTCCCAGGGATCACCGACAAGAAAAATGGTGTCGAGATTGGGCACCACCGCCCGAGCGGCTTCGATTGTTTCTTGAAGCCGCATTCTGACGATGCCGCCGGTCACGCCAGTTGGCGGCTTCAGTCGCGAGAGATCGCCCTTATCGAATGTCGCGAAGACAATGGGGGTATCGGGCCAAAGTTCCTCACGCCAACGCAGCGCCAGATCGAGGGTGGCGGAACCGATCGCGACGACAACGCCGACCGGCCTGTCGCGATATTTTTCGCGGAGAAAGCGATGCAGATTCTCTTCGTGAGCTTGCCCCCTGAACCGGCTCAAGTCGAGGCTTTCCGCGTAAATCGTGACATGCGATTCGCTATCCGCGTTCACGGCTGCGCGTATCCCCGAAAATATCTGGTAGTAGAACGGCCCTCGCGCTTCGGATTGGTCGAGAATTAGCATCGAGCGCGGACGTGGCGCATCGGCCGAGGCGACAGCCGGCTGCCACGGCACCGCTAGCGAAACAATTAGTCCGCTGATCCAAATTGCTCTGAACATTGCGTTAGAAGGCGTTAGAAGCCAGACCAAGTTACGAGAAAATTTAGCCGCGATTTCACTGAGTTTGAGCAGCCAACATGCTTGCGGGCTGGACGCCATCGAGAAGCTGCGCTCATAGACCTGTCCTTAAGGACAATGGCTCTTAGGGCAATAGTGCACGCAACGACGTTCGTCGTAAACCATGCTGCGGGAGAAACCGGCACCGGCGTTCCAAAATGACGCACCTAGAAGGCCGCGAGTAGTCGTTCAAACAAGGAGACGGTCCATGTTTGCTAGTTTGAGTAGGCCTGATCCGTTGGCCAAGGCTGCAGTGCCCCGAGCGATGGTTGCCTTTAGCGAATTCAATTACAGAAAAGACAGGGAAATATTTGGAGAAAATGAGCCGGCCGACTATGTTTATCAAGTGACCATGGGGGCGGTGCGAAGCTACAAGCTTCTCGCGGATGGCCGCAGGCAGATTGGTGCTTTTCACCTGATCGGCGATGTTTTTGGCCTTGAGAATGCGGCGGTCCATCGCTTTACCGCAGAGGCGATCGTCGACACCAAAGTCCGTCTCGTAAGACGCGAGAGCATGGAGCTCATTGCAAAAAGCGACGTCCTGGTTGTACGAGATCTTTTGAATGTGACCACCAGCAATCTTCAGCATGCCGAAGACCATATGCTGCTTTTGGGGCGCAAAACCGCATTGGAGCGGGTCGTCGCTTTCCTGCTCGAGATGGACCGGCGATTGACGCAGGCGGGCTTTTTTGCGCTGCCAATGAGCCGGCGCGATATCGCGGACTATCTGGGGCTTACGGTTGAGACCGTTTGCCGCGAGCTTCACCAGCTCCATGACCGGGGGATTCTGGGATTTTTGAGTTCCAACCAACGCCAGATCGTGCTCCTCGACCGGGAAAAACTCGCCCTTCTGAGTCTGTGATCAAATGATTGTGCGCTGTCCGCGGATAGTCAGCACTCTATCGGTGTTCACCGTAGCTGCGCTTTGTGGGTCGTGCAGGACCGACTCGTCACCGGATCTTGGCCAGGCCCAGCCCGTTATCAGCAACGCCGAGCACAACACTCGCGAAGACTGTCTCCGTCAGGAGGTCGCTCGGCTTCTGGAGCCACAAGGAACCACGCCTAGTTCCCTGCAAACCATTTCTGTGACGGCGACAAGCTTTTGCAACCACTCAATAGCGGCGAGGCTCAGAGGCATTTCGGCGTCCGCCGCAAGGGAAGATCAAATTAAGACCGAAGAGCACGCTTTCGCGATGGGACTGGAGATGAGAGAAAAGAGGGCGTCGAGATAGATGCTTCGGCTTGGCACTGATAAATTGCCGCCAGTTCCTGCGTCGGATCGCTGGGTCGTGTCGACCATAGTGGTTCGACGATCTTCATCACCAAGGTCGTATCAACGGCCTGGATCGGGGCTACACCTACTATAGGCTCGGCGTAGGTCTTGATCGTGGCGCTCCATTGCGCCGCATGCTTGGCATTGCGCCAGCTTGCGCGGTGCGCATGGATGTACTGCGCGGCGCATTCCTTGAAGGTCAGCGATGAGGCTGCGTCGAGTGCGGCCTGGGTCCGCGCGGCTTTGCGCGACTCGATCGGATCGATGCCTTCGTAAGTGAGCCGTCGGCACTCGGTTGCTTTGGCGCGCGCGGACGCAAGCGCTTAGAGGAAACGAAAATGCGGCGATTTTTCAGGGGCTTCTGCGACGGGAGCGAACAACTGCAAACATGGGTTTGGCGGAGAGAGTGTCAGTCAATCCCTATTGAAAGACAAAGCATTTTCGACCTTCCTGGACCAAAACCCACCGTTTGAGCTACCGGAAAAAGGGGATTTCGCCTTCGATAAAAGCCTGTCCCGCCCAATGGTCCGTCATCGACAACGGTGCCATCAAGCGACTAGCGAAAGGCAAATTGCCGTCGCACCGCTCAGCCTGATCGCCGTCAGTCGCGGAATCCGATCGTGGCTCATCCGGGTTCTGGCCCAGCCCTTCAATTTCCGTCGGCGGTCGACGTCATGAAAGAGCCATAGCGCGGTTTCCGCACGCACTTCCCGGCCCACCTCGCTCGTATCCGCCTCCTAATATGCAGAGCGCGCGGTAAAATCTGCCGTTCGCTGTAATTGAACTATTGGTTTTGGCCGTTGACTAGACTAGTGGCGCATCCCGCCAAAGCTGCATCTTAGTAGGAATACACCTGACGACAAGCGTCCCATGACGGACTTGAGCGGGGCGTGCCCACTAGGTTGGCCGATCTACCGCCCGATGGTATGTTCCCTGCAGCTTTGAAGGAGGGCACGATGGCTGAAGCGAAACTCGCTCCGAACCTGCCGGACTGGATGGTCGAGCACGCGAACCGCTATCTCGCTAGCGGCGGAACCGACGGGCACATGTACAAGACAACCGTGCCCCAGCGAGGTGAGATCACGGCGCCGGCACTGCTGCTGACTACCACCGGCCGCAAGTCTGGCGATAAATTCATATTCCCGCTGTTTTACGGAACGGAGGGCGGCAGTTACTTCGTAATCGCCTCAAAGGGAGGCGCTCCCCAACACCCAGGCTGGTATCGCAATATTCTGGCGAACCCCGACGTCGAAGTACAAGTCGGGACCAAGAAAATGAACGCGCGGGCCAGGACAACGGCGGGCAAGGAACGCCTTCGACTTTGGAAAAAGGCGCTCGAATTTTGGCCGCCCTACGCCGACTATCAGCTCAAGACCGAGCGCGAGATACCGGTGGTCGTGCTGGATCCAGTCCATTAGGGGTACGTGGCGGCTGGCCGCCGCAGCGATGGCATGGCGCTGCACAGATGGCGCCCGCTCACCCGGATGAAAAGACATTCTCGGGGTTCGTGCGCATGTCGCGGACGCGCCAGGACGTTGGAACGCACATGGCTGTTTCGGGTCGTTCGCATCGGCTTCAGGCCGCGTCCGTTACTTCCGGTCCACTCCAACGGCCGGCCGACATGACAGCGGAGTCGGAACGACGATACGCTTAGACTCTCACGCAATCGCGTAAGGCCTGATGATCTCCTCGCCGAAGCGGGCCAGCGTCGTTTCGAGATCGGGCAGGAACGCCGTCACTGGCAGCGCAAGGCGGCCGGCACCCCGCGCGATGCGCTCCTCGACAGCCGCGCGCGGGTCGGAGCCGGAATTCGGCAGCGCGCCTGGACAGCCGAGGATCAGTTCCACCATCGCCGGATCGCGACCGGCCTGCTCGGCTGAACGGCAAACGACGTCGAGCAACGGCATGGTGTCGACTTGGGCACCGATCGAGGGGAAGAAGCCGTCGCCGAGGCGGCCGGCGCGGCGGGCGGCCGCTTCCGAGTGGCCACCGACGACAATCGGCACCGATTTCGCGACCGGCTTCGGATTGCAGCTGACCTTGTCGAATTTCACAAACTCGCCCGCGAAGCTGGCACCGTCGCCAGCCCACAATGCGCGCATGGCCGCGACATACTCATCGGCGCGCTTGCCGCGACGCTCGAAAGGAATGCCGAGCGCCTCGAACTCCTCTTTTAGCCAACCCACCCCGATGCCGAGTTCGATCCGGCCGCCGCTGAGATAGTCGAGCGTGGCGACCTCCTTGGCCAGCACCAACGGGTTGCGCTGCGGCAGGATCATCACGGCCGTCATGAAGCGCAGCCGCGTGGTGGCGGCGGCGACCCACGTCAGCCAGATCAGCGGATCGGGAAATTTCGCCGATGGACCGACCGGTAGTCGACCGCCCGGCGCATAGGGATAGACGCTCGTGTAGCTGTCGGGGAATACGACGTGCTCGACAGCGAACACCGAATCGAAACCGGCCGCCTCCGCCAGGCGCACCAGACGGCGCGCGCCTTCAGGGTCGGAGAACGTGATGTTGCCGAAGTGCAGGGCGAATTTCATGACGGCGGTTCCTTCCCGGAGCGAGCGGCGCGTTCGATCGGCGCCTTTCAGACGCTATCATGGCACGCGGCGACATCTGTTCAAGCGACCCGACGCTTCGTATCCTTGGGCCACGGAGGACATGGCGATGAAGCTTGGTCCGGCAATCGGTTATTCGGGCGCACATCTGGACGTGCTGGTCGCGCTCGTGCAGCGCGCGGCTGAACTGAGTCGTAGGCGGGCGGATGGACAATGCGCCCGCGACGCGAGGGCACTGCGCGATTTCTCCCGGGAGCGCGCCACTGCGGTCGCGCTCCCGGCAAACATCCTGACCCGTGGAGAACAAGCGTCATGCGTCCACCCCTTCGCGTCGGCACCGTCTACGATTTCCGCAACACGCCGGAATCGGGCATGGACATGCCGAGCCTTTATGCCGCGATCATGGACCAGGTGGTCATGCTCGACGGGCTCGGACTCGATCTCGTGTGGTTCACCGAGCATCACTTCCTCGATGACGGCTACCTGCCTTCGTGGGTGCCGATGGCGGGCGCGATCGCCGCGCGTACCAAACGTGTGCGGCTATCGAGCGACGTCTGCCTGCTGCCGTTCAACCACCCGGTGCGGCTGGCCGAGGACCTCGCGGTGCTCGACAATATCAGCAACGGCCGCATCGAGGTCGGCGTCGGCATGGGCTACGCGCCGCACGAGTTCCGCGGCTTCGGTCTGCCGGTCTCGCGCCGCGTGTCGCTGACGGACGAAGGCATCGAGGTGCTGCGCCATTGCTTCACCGGCGAGAAGTTCAGTTTCCATGGCAAGCGCTACGATTTCGACGACGTGGTGATCAGACCGCGCTATGTGCAACCATGTGGCCCGCCGCTCTGGGTCGCTGCGATGTCGGAGCCCGGCGCGCAGCGCGCGGCACGCAATGACAGCAACTTCCTGCCGCAGGGCGCGCGGTCAATGGTGCTCGATCCGTGGCGTGCGACGCTGAAGGCGTCGGGCCGCAACCCCGACAGCTATCGCGTCGGCATCATCCGCTCCTGCCTCGTGACCGACGACGCCGAACGCGAGTGGCCGGCCGTGCGCGCCGCCGAGCGCTATCGCGGCCAAGTCTATCGCAGCTTCAACAAGGAGGAGAGCGCCGCCGGCGGCGTTTCGGGCAACACGCGGGAGGCCAGCATCCCGCAGACATGGGTGGTCGGCAACGTCGAGCACTGCGTGAAGGAGCTGACATCCTTCGTGCGCGAATACGGCATCACCGACCTCGTCACTTGGGCAGTGCCGCCGGGCATGCGGCCAGAGCAGATGAACGGCAGTCTCGAGCGCTTCGTGCGCGACGTGGCGCCGCGTGTCAAAGCCGCAGCCGCGGCGGCCTAGGGCGGAAGGAAGGACGGCGCATGGGTGTCGGGATCGGACTGGGCTGTGCGGAGTTTCCGTTTTCTGGCGCGGCGGCGTACTGGCGCTGGATCGACATGTGTGAGGCCGGCGGCGTGGATTCGATCTGGCAGACCGACCGGATCGTCAGCCGTCAGCCGTTCCTCGAATCAATGACCACGATGGCGGCCTTGGCAGGGCGCACGCGGCGCATGCGGTTCGGCATGAACGTCGTGTCGTTGGCGTTTCGCGACCCCGTGCTGCTGGCCAAGCAGTGCGCCACCATCGACGTACTGTCGGACGGCCGTTTGCTGCCGGCCTTCGGCATTGGTAACCCGCTCGCGCCCGAATGGCAGGCGCTCGGCACGGACACCAAGACGCGCGGTCGCAAGACCGACGAGTGCCTGGAAATCATTCGCCGCCTGTGGCGAGAGGAGTCGGTTGATTTCAGCGGCATCTTCTACCAGCTGAAGGGCGTCACCATCGCGCCGAAGCCCGTGCAGCCCGACCTGCCGATGTGGATCGGCGGCTCGAGTGACGCCGCGATCCGGCGCACTGCGCGTATCGGCACCGGCTGGCAGGCTGGCGGCGACCGGCCGGCCGAGGC
>JBATYU010001106.1:0-4352 GCA_049674245.1 Bradyrhizobium sp.
GCCCACAGTCGTCCGCCATGATCCCCGATGATCGAACGGCAGATCGAAAGACCTATCCCCAGCCCACTGGGTTTGGTGCTGAAGAAGGCATCAAACAGACGATCCGCCGTCTCCGCCGGAATGCCAACACCGCTGTCCTTCACGGCGACCACGATCTGATGAGCTTCATCCTGATACGAACGGATTAGCAATGCATGCGACCGGTCCGTGACTGCCTGCATCGCGTCAACACCGTTTACGACCAGATTGATGATCACTTGCTGGAGCTGGACGCGATCTCCGACAATCCGCGGCATGCCACTCGCGAGTTCTAGCCGTAGTGTCACGTGCTGTGCGGCCAGTTCTCGCTGCAACAGAGCGGCGACCTCGCTGACGATGTCATTGACATCAAGCAGGCCCTTCTGAGCATCCGCTTTTTTCAGAAGTCCGCGGACGCGCCGGATTACTTCGCTCGCCCGATTACCATCCTTGACGATCCATTCGAGGGCGCCGCGCACGTGATTCAGGTCGGGTGTTTCGCGGCGAAGAAAGCGCAGACAGGCCTGGCCGTTGGCCACGATCGCGCCGAGCGGTTGGTTCACCTCGTGCGCGATCGAGGCGCTTATTTCTCCCAGCGTCGCCACCCGGCTGGCGTGAGCCAGCGCGGTTTGTGCGGCGTCCAGTGCGGCTTGCGACTTCCTGCTATCGGTAATGTCCATCAAGGCGCCGACGATTTCCTCCTTGCCCGATGCGTACTTCACGCGATGCGCGCGAACATGAAGGTGCTTGATTTGTCCATCCGGCATCAGCAGCCGCAGCTCAACATCCAGAGTCAGCGCGCCTTGCGTCACGCGTTCGACTTCATGTTGCACATGCGCGCGATCATCAGGATGGACGCGTTGCATGATCAGATCCATCCAGGGGTTGACGCTCCGATCGAAGCCCATGATCTGGTAAGTCTCGTCGGACCAGAAGTGGTGGTCGCTGACGGGATCCCAGGCAAAACTGCCGGTGAGACTGAGCTTCTGCGCTTCGGCCAAATTGGCCTCGCTGCGTTGCAGGGCGTTTTCGGCAACTTTCTGGTCGTCGACGTCAACACCGACCGAATACCATTTGACAATGTTTCCCCGCTCGTCGCGCAATGGCGCGCGTCGCATGGTATACCATCGATACGTGCCATCGGCCCGGCGTGTGCGCACATCCACGGACAGCGTCTCGCCCTTTGCCTGTGCGATGCGCCACGCGGTATCGAATCGTTGGACATCGTCCGGATGATAGTAGACGGAGGTATTCAGTCCTTTGCCGGTCGCTTCGCGTTCCGTATGGCCGGTGTAGTTCTGCCACTGTTGATTGACGAAACTGCGCGTGCCATCCGGATCGAAAGTGGAAACCATGACCGGGATTGAATCGATCGTCAGCTGAAGCTCGCGCCTAGCCTCGGACAGGGCCGCCTCGCTGCGTCGCTGAGCCTCTTCAGCTAGTCTTCGATCTTCGATGTCGAATGCGACGGCATACCATTTGATGACATTGCCGCTGTCGTCGTGCAGCGGTACGCGGCGGACCCAGTGCCATCGGTACTCTCCGTCAGCTCTTCGCAGGCGTTGTTCCAGCTCGAACGGCTCGCCCGTAGCAATATGTGAGCGCCACTCGCGCTCTACCAATGGAAGGTCATCTGGATGGAGCGCGGACCCCCAACGGTTGCCCTCGAGATTGTCCTGCGAAAGTCCAGTGTAGTCTCGCCAGGCTTTATTTCGGAAATCCATCGTTCCATCGGGCCGATAGCGCGCGGCCAGTGCCGGGATGTTGTCAACGATTAACCGAAGTTCCTGTTCGGTCCTCCGCACGTTCTCTTCCGCCCGCCTGCGCTCGGTATTCTCCACGCGCAGCGCTTCGTTTAGCTTTCGTAATTCCTGGACCGTCTCCTGCTGTTCGTCGCGCACGCGTCGGAGCGAAGCTGTCGCCCGACCCTGTGCAGCACTCAACGACACCACAAACAGTGCCGCGATGGTAAGCAGCACGAGCCGCGGGACTTCCCTGAACTCAAGGGTGAATGAATAGATCGGCTGCATCAGCAAATAATCGAAAGCCAAAACGGTCAGCGCTGTGGCGAGCAGGGCTGGACCGGGACCAGACACCCACGCGACAATGATGATGCCGCAAAGAAACACCGAGGCCGGCGGATCGATCCCCCAGAGCCGGCTGAACGAAGCATCCAACACAACGGCTAGCGCCGGCGTCACACACGCGATCCCGTAGTTTAGGATCACGGGCCATTTGAGCCGTGACGAAAGAGTGGACGTGGACACGTTAATTGCTCCACCGAGCTGCCGGAAGGCGAAGAGAGATCGGCTGCACGGAAATTGAACTGGAACGGAAATCTGTATCAAATCAGGGACTTCAGCCGCGACTGCCCGCTGCCCGCAAGCCGGCTCGATGCTCACAATTTAGTGTGCCTGAGATGGCACGCAACGGCCGGGCGTCAGCAATTCCGATGGTGCATAGCGCGCTGCGCGCGTATTCGACGGAAAAACTGGAGGCCTCACGCCGAACGCATAACAAAGGGCCGCGATAACACTGGTGTATAGTTTTTTGACGCCCCATCCCATGGGAACATTGGCGTTCTCGGTTTGACCGATCGGCCGGGGGGCCAGGGGATTCAATCCGGAAAAAGGATGATGCGTGTCAGGAGAGTTCATAATCTCGGTCATTGATGATGACGAATCCTTCCGGACAGCGCTCGTCGGATTGCTTCGTTCGCTGGGATATGAAGCTCAGGTGTTTGCGTCTGCCGTAGAATTTATCAACAGCGGCGGGGAGGGATCATGCGACTGCATCATCACCGATTTTTGCATGCCCAAGATGAGCGGGCTTGACCTCATTCAGCTACTCACCGCTCGCGGCTCGACGGTGCCGGTCATCATGGTCACCGGGCGCCCAGAGCCGGGGCTGGAAGCCAAGGCCGCAGCCAGTGGGGCTGTCTGCCTGCTGATGAAGCCGTTCGAAGATGATGCTTTGATCGGCTATCTCGAAAGAGCCCTGAAAATCTGATCGTCAACGGTTCGCTGGAAGCGCTCACCGGCTCCGTGCGGCTCTCCGAGCCGATACTGTTGGCGTCTCATACATTGATATGACGAGTGCCTTCCGAAGGTTGGATGGGCAAAGCACCCAGAAGTCCCACAGGATCGAGTCAGTTCTTGGTTGATCGGGCAAATGCACGCTCGCGCGTTGGTGTCCTCGGCAACGATCGACCAGCACGCCCAGATAAGGAGAACCGCGATGGTTCGACCCCACCAACCAGGTGAAGCCGCTTTCAGATCAATCCTGCCGGAAGACGTCGACTGGAAGCCGTTCGCGGCGTTCCCGCCGACGGTTCGACTGGCGGTGCTTGTTGGAGAGCCGAGTCAGCCCGGACCTTATGTCGTCAGGGTCAAGGTACCGTCCGGTGTGAAGCTGATGCCGCACAAGCACCCGGAGGATCGAATCTATACGGTGATGTCAGGCGTTTTCTATATCGGGCTTGGCGATCAATTCGACGGCGACAAGGTGAAAGCCTATCCGCCGGGAAGCGTCATCGTTCTTCCGGGCGAAACCTGGCATTTCCATTGGGCGAAGTCCGGCGAATACGTCACGCAGGTGACGGCGATCGGACCGCTCGGCCTTGAATATCACGATCCACATGACGATCCACGCCGGCACAGCCCTTAGCAATCCTCGAGGCAACGATGCTCATCAACGCGCAGCGCAACGATTCGTCGCATGACCGACCGTGGTCGACAGCGACGAGGAAAAGTATCGCGTGCTGCCTGGCCGGTCCTGCGGGATTTGTCACTCTAACAAACGGTTGTGGGAGGAATCGATCATGAAGGCGATCATGGTAGCTGTGAGTGCGGCAGGAATAGCGGCCATGGTCGCCGTCGTCGCGAACGGGCAGACGGCGTTGGTCGCGGCGGACGGCGAGTTGAAAGCCGAAGCCGCAGCCGACATGAACGGAAATCTGCATGTGCCCAACGCCTATCGAACCACGTATGAGTCCTTGGGGACCTGGGCAATAGCTTCCGACCAGGGCCAGGGTTCGCAAGAGCTTCATGTCGTCTATGCGTCGCCCGGAACCATCACCGCTTATCGCAGAGACGGACATTTTCCCGATGGCACGGTACTCGTGAAAGAGGTGCACTTTGCTGCGACTGGGCAAATGACAACCGGCACTGTCAGCCATGCCGACAAGCTGAGAGGCTGGTTCGTCATGGTGAAGGACAGTGGTGGCCGCTATCCCGGCAATAACATGTGGGGCGATGGCTGGGGGTGGGGGTGGTTCGACGAAGCCAACCCGTCAACCCCCTCCCGTTCTCTCCCCCTCCCGGATGGAGTGGAAG
>JBATYU010001107.1:0-7323 GCA_049674245.1 Bradyrhizobium sp.
CTCCGGCGGCGAACGCCAGCGCGTCGCTCTCGCACGCGCGCTGGTGCGCGAGCCCACCGCGCTGCTGCTCGACGAGCCGCTCTCCAACCTCGACGCCAAATTGCGCGCCTCGGCCCGCCAGGAGATCAAGCAATTCCAGCAGCGGGTCGGCGTCACCACCATTTATGTGACCCACGATCAGGTCGAGGCGATGGGCATGGGCGACCGCATAGCGGTCATCGACCATGGGCGGGTGCGTCAGGTAGGAACGCCGACGGAAATCTACGAAGACCCCGCCGACCGCTTCGTCGCGACCTTCGTCGGCACGCCGCCGATGAACCTCGTCGCGCGCAACGGCGGGTTTCTCGGCTTCCGCCCGGAAAACTTCCTGCCCAAGGATATGATCGACGATGGTGCTTTCACCGAATTTTCGTTCCGCGTCGATCGTTCCGAATATCTCGGCTCCGAGCGGATCGTTTACGGCGCGATCGAAGGCTTCGATCCAAACCAGGTGATTACGGCTAAACTGCCGCCTGCGCATGTTGCCGAGGAAAGCATCAGGCCCGGCGAGTGGCATCCCTTCGCCGTGCGCAATGGCGCGCTGCGCCATTTCGACAAAGACGGCAAGCGGTCCAGTCGTCACTGAAACGAGTTTTCACCGATGGTCTCAATCGCCGAACCAATCGCCAAGCCGGTCTCGCGGTTTCGGTTTATCCTGGATCGGCGCGACGTGCTCGGCGCGATCTTCGTCGCGCCGGCGATCCTTTACGTGCTGCTGCTGGTTGGTGTGCCGTTTTTGCTCGCGGTGTATTACTCGGTCAGCGCCTACACGATCTACGATCCCTCGTGGCGCTTCGTCGGTTTGGCGAACTTCGAGCAGATCGTGCAGAACCCGGTCTTTCGCCAAACGCTGGCCAACACCTTTATCTTCACGTTCGGATCGCAATTCCTCGGCCTCATCCTCGGCAAGTTCGGCGCACTGTTGCTGTTGCGGCCGTTCCCCGGTCGCAAGATCGTCAGGGCGCTGATCATATTACCCTGGGCGGTGCCGGTCGCGCTCGCCACCGTCGCCTGGCAGTGGATGTTCGATTCGCTCTACAGCGTCATCAACTGGACGCTGATCGCGCTCGCCATCGTCGACCGTTCCGATGCGCCGAACTGGCTCGGCAATCCGCATCTGGCGATGTTGTCCGTGATTGTCGTCAATGCCTGGCGTTTCTTCCCGTTTGCGATCGTAATCTTCCTCGCCGGCATCACTGCGATCCCGCAGGACGTGATCGACGCGGCGACGGTCGACGGCGCCGGTTTCTGGCGCCGCAACTACCAGATCATCGTGCCGATGATCCTGCCGATCGTGGCCATCGGCCTGATTTTCGGCATCGTGTTTACGTTTAGCGATCTTTCCATCGTCTTTCTTATGACCATGGGCGGTCCCGTCGGCGCAACCTCGGTGTTGGGCTTTGAGGGTTTCCAGGTCGGCATCGTCTCCGGCGACGTGTCCCATGGCGCCGCCATCTCGCTGTTCATGCTGCCGGTGCTGTTCGTCGTGGTGATCTTTATGCTGCGCTTTATCCGGCGGCGGGAGATCTGACATGCAGCGCGTCATCGCCAAAATTGTCAGGGAGGTCCCGTTCTTTGGAGCGGTCGCATTCTTCGTCATTCTTTCCACGTTCCCATTCTATTGGATGGTGATCACCTCGTTCAAAACCAATAGCGATCTTTACAGCGTCACCAATATCCCCTTCTGGTTCAACGACCCGCCTACCCTCGAGCATTTCCGCTATCTGTTCCATGAGACCTTGTTTGCGACTTGGCTGTTGAACTCGCTGATCATCGGCGTCTGCGTCGTCGTGATCACCCTCATCACGGCGTTGCCCGCCGCCTATAGCCTGGCGCGGATGACCGGCCGCAACGGCGAGGCGCTCGGGATCGGCATTTTCCTGACCTACCTGGTGCCACCGACGCTTCTGTTCCTGCCGCTGGCGCGGGTCGTCGCTGACCTCGGGCTGCAGAATTCGATGTGGTCGCTGGTGCTGGTCTACCCGACTTTCACGATCCCGTTCTGCACCTGGCTGTTGATGGGGTTCTTCAAGGCGCTGCCGCCCGAGATCGAGGAGGCGGCGATCGTCGACGGCTGCAGCCTGTTCGGCGCCTTCATCAAGATGGCGCTCCCGCTGTCGCTGCCGGGGATTCTGACCGTGGTGATCTTCACGTTCACGCTGACCTTGCAGGAGTTCGTTTACGCGCTGACCTTCGTTTCCTCGTCGGCGCAGAAGCCGATCACGCTTGGCGTGGCGACCGACCTCATTCGCGGCGACATCTTCTTCTGGGGCGAGATCATGGCCGGCGCGTTGATCGCCAGCATCCCGGTGGTGATCGCCTACAACCTCTTCCTCGATCGCTTCATCTCCGGCATCACCGGCGGCGCCGTCAAGTGAATCTCGCTTACAAGCCGACTTAGTCTCGTGCTCTGCACCACGTTCGAGTCGAGCGCGAGCACGATCCGCGCCAGATCTCCATCTTGCAAGAGCAGCATGCCTCGGAGGATCTCATTCGCCCTACCCTAGCGCTGAACGAGTTGCTGAAAGGCTGCGCCTTGCGCACGAGGATCCTTCCAGAAGTGCCGCCAGTTACTGTACCCCATATACTGTTCGCGACCGCACATGGGAACTTCGCAAAAAGCGACGCAACGATTGTTTGCCGCTAATCACAAGCCGTGTTTCCGGCATTCCCGATCGTTAGGAAAGTAATCGTAGCCGGTGCAACCTCAACAGAACCTGGTGGCGATCTGACCGCGGTAAAATGTGGAAGATCATCGTTTGGACCGAGCTCCAAAGCCGTTCCATTCAGCTTCACTTCGGCGCTCTGAGGATGGTCCGCCGACAGCGAGTAACGCTCACTAGTGAGGGGCAGTCGCAGGATTGCGGCGGTCGTCCGATCCGTATTAATGGCTAGTAGCGTGACGGCTCCAGGTACAGCTCGCCGGCAATGCGCATAGACGTGTGCCCCACGGTGCATGCCGGCGTCGAGAACAGTTGTACCCATAAGTCTGCGCCAAAGCAGCGCCGCCCAATAGTTCGGGCGCGGCCTTAACGTCTTCTCATCAAGCAGGCCATAATCGCTCGAGGCTAGCGTGTTGTGCGCAACCACCTGCACGCCGGCCTTGGCAAGCCGGCCAAGTTGATCGAGATATCGAAAAGTATCGAGGAATGTGGAAGCCCAAGGATTGCCGCCGCAGGCGGCGTCGGCGGTTTCGGTCACCCACATCGGCTTTCCGGGCTCGAACTCGTCCCTGAGCGTTTGGTAAAACGCGCGAGTTTGGTCCGTGCTCGCCAGCCATTCTTCCGAAAGGGCAGCCTCCGGTGTGGTTTGACCCGGTATCCCGGAGCATCGCTGCGAGGCCGCGCCGTAGTGATGATATGAAAAAGCGTCGATACCGGGTCCGGATGCAGCAAGCATATCCCGCGTGCTGATGGCTTCGGAGCCATGATGGATCAACGAATACGACTTCGTGGTTTCTCCGACGGAGCCGGGACCTAGCACGATCAAATCCGGTTCGCTGGCTTTGATGAACGCATGAAAGACTTTGAAGTCCCGCCCGTAAGCCGCGGCGTCATACCCTTTCGGCGCACCCCCTATGGCGGCCAACGTCGGCTCATTCATGAGCTCTGTGGCGGCAATTCGCCCGCCGACGGATTTGGTATAGGCGAAGAAACGGCGAGCCTGATCGCTCTGCCATAGACCCGTTGCGCCCCGGACGCCGGGGCTTATTGCCATCGAGGTCACGATCTTAGCATCAACCGCGTGGGCAAAATCAATGACACCTTTCCAGCGTTCGCGACTTAGCACGGCGCTGAAACCGCTAGGCGGCGTGGAGAGCGTCTGATCGTTTTCGGCAAAGTATGTGGTATTGGCCCAGGTGCCGCTTACGCGCACGTAGGCTGGGGCCAAAGCGGCAGCCAATGTGCGTAGTCGGGGGTTCAGTAGGTCGATAGGTGCCCGATACTCGTAAATGTCGGGATTCCTGCCCGCTGGGGCATTCCCGGCGCTCACCGCGTCGCGGGCCGACGGAGCTGAGACGCTTGCGCAGTAAGGTTTCCAGAATTTCCCGCCCGTGACCTCGACCATCTCCACGTTATAGGATTGAAAACGCTCATCGATCGTACCGAGACGGGGTAGTCGTGAAGGGTCTACAGAAACCGTTGGCACCTGGGCGGCTGCCTTCTGGATTCCCGTAAGCGCGGCGATCACAACTCCCATTGCGACTTTGAAACAATTGGACTTGGTCATAGCCATTGTCCTTGAAGGAGCGAGTTCGCGGCTCAAACATTATTGAACCGAGCGGTGTCTCCCGAAGCTGCTATCAAGCACAAGAAAATGAGCGCGGGATGGCTGTCTGTCTGCTGAACGAGGAGCAGATGATGACCTAGAGGCTGATGCTCGGATATTCTTTCGAATGGAGCCTCTGCCCAGCCGATGTCGGAGCGTCAAGGACCATAATCGAACGAACGCAGGACCGCGCGGCCCGACCCTCGACCGTCGGGCGGGGAAGTGGAGAGCGCGCCAACCTGTGTGTATCGAAAACCCAAATCCGAACGTAGTGGTGATGGAGTCCGCCCGAGATGGCGTACGAACTTATCACGCCGGATCGCTGAACCGGACGAGAGACCAGTCGTGACTACGACCCAAGGGCCAAACGCGGCAATTCCCAATGAGATCAAACCTCGCATTTCTTTCCGCTCGATAAAACAAGAGGCGGCCTCAGTTGGCCGCCTCGCCTTTGTGGCTCTATTTATTTATTTCCCGGCTCTCCCGGGTCACCCTTCGGGCCGGAGAGGCCAGCTGGTCCAGGAGGACCTGAAGGTCCCGCTGGTCCTTGGGGTCCCGGCGGTCCAGCCATTCCGGGAGCACCATCTTTCCCGGCTGGGCCGGGTGGCCCCGGCGGTCCCGCCGGACCCTCAAAGCATCCGGCCAGAGTGACAGCAGCCACGCCTAACACGATCAAGGTTTTAATTCGCATCGCAACCTCCCAACTACACGAAGGGAAGTGTGACGTGCGTCGGACGGATTGAATAGTGAACTTTTGCCCTAGAAAAACGAGCTCCACCACAATTGGCTGATCGCCCAGACCGTGTGCGTACCGAAAACCTAAATCCGAACGTAACGGTGATGGAGTCCGCCCAAGATGGCGTGCGAACTTGTGACGCCGGATCGCTGAACCGGACGAGAGACAGCCGGATCCTTGTTCACGACCGATGCGTTCTAACGCCGTTGTAATAGGCCGCATAGTTTTTCAGGTAGGGTCGAGGACTGGCGCGCCGGCAGGCCTCTCGACCGTGCCACGTTTCCAGTCCCCTCCACGTCGCACGCAGCGTGCGGATTTCCCGCACTGCGCGCTCCCATTTGCTTCACGCCAAGGCTTATCGGATTTATCCGGCTGGGGCAGCTTTCAGTCCGTCGCGTCGCACTCGATAGCCGTTGAACAGCCTGAGAGTGTCGTACAGCCACGACCTATTCCACCGCTTCCAGCAGAAGCCCTTCCGTTTCCGAGCTTGCGCCAGATGGCGCCTGACCTTCTTCTCCACCCAATCTTTGATGTAGCTGAGGCACTCACTGGAGTGCCCAACCGCAAAGTAGTTCACCCACCCCCGGAGCTTCGGATTGATCAGGCTTATCACCCTGTCAATCGGCTGCGACCGGTATCGGCGAAACACCTCTTTGAGCTCGCGCAAAAGCGCCGTCCGCTTTTTGAGCTTGGGCGTGTAATGCGGCCGCATCACTCCGCGTAAACTGCGGAGGTAACGGAAGTCGAACCCCAGGAAACTGAAGCTCTCGCCTCGTTCCAGGTCTACTGTTCGGCTCTTTTCATCATTGATTTCCACCTGCAGATTGGCAAACTCCTCCCGGAGTCGCTTGGTCACGGCTCCAATCAGCCAGTCATGACGTTTGTAGGCGTCGATCAAGACCACCAAGTCGTCAGCGAATCGCGCGTATTCGACGTGGGTGTACTTGCCGTTACGG
Organism: Bradyrhizobium sp.; assembly: GCA_049674245.1. Taxonomy (GTDB): domain Bacteria; phylum Pseudomonadota; class Alphaproteobacteria; order Rhizobiales; family Xanthobacteraceae; genus Bradyrhizobium. The sequence continues at coordinate 6,001 of JBATYU010001107.1, forward strand.
GTGACTTCCCGCGCTCGCTCCAGCATCTTGTCCACTTCATTGAGGTAGAGATTACTGAGCAAGGGCGAGATCACACCACCCTGCGGAACGCCCTTCTTGCCAGAGGCTTTCAACATAGTCTTCAGCAGATGCATGATGTCCGCGTCCTCAACCCGCCGCGCCACTTTCTCCAACAGCCGGTCATGCCGGACATTGTCAAAGTAGGCCCGCAGGTCAATGTCGAGAACCCGCGTCTTCCGTTGGACTATTGCTTCAGCCACGCGCTTGATTGCGTCATGTGCTGTCCGCTTGGGCCGATATCCATACGATCCAGGTTGGAAGTCAGCCTCAAACACAGGCTCGAGGATGAGCTTGAGCGCACCTTGCACCACTCTGTCCCGGATAGCCGGAATCGACAAGACGCGGACTTTGCCCCCGTCTTTCGGTATCTCCTGCTTCCGGGCCGGAAGCGGTTGGTAGGTGCGCCCGGTCAGTTCGTCCCGTAGCTGCGCGAGGAGAGCATCTGCGCCTTGCGCTTCAATGGCTTCGAACGTGACCCCGTCTACACCCGGAGCCCCATCATTCGCTTTGGCCATGTCATACGCTGCGCGCAGCGTCTCCATCTTGCAAACGTGGACGTACAGTCCCCAAAAACGCCAGGACGGTTCAGCCTTCGCCTTGACGTATAGTCTCCGCCTCAGGTCTTGCAAATCGATGGACGCCTTTGTCATCTCGTCCTTGCCTTCCTTATGTTGGAGACATCGCAAATGGCAGGGTCCCTTGGCTCCACGGACATTACTCCGCTTCGTCGCTACTACGGACCCGGCCGCCACCCTCTCGTCTTCGGCCGCTTTCCCGGCGTCGCCGGTTATACGGCCTACCTTGCTCCGGCGATTTCTCTCCGGGACGAGGAAGGCTTCTCCAGTTGCTTGGCATGTCCTTGTCACCGTGCTGTCGCTTCCACCCCGCCGAGATGAACAGTCGTGTCGGTCAGTGTTCGGCTGCTCATGCTGCCTTCGCCCATGGATTGCGGGCTCGGCCCTCGGACTTACTGCTTTCGAGGCCACAATGCGTTCTCTTTTGATACGGCCCGGTGACTCGTAACCTCCCCTAGGGAGATCTTGTCGATAGGCTCCGAAGGTTCTGTTTCCATCTCCTCCGCTATCCGAACTACGGGGCTCTGACTTCTACCCCGGCAGGACTGTCCCCTGCTGAACACGCTAGCCTTACCTGGACACACAATCCGGCGCAGATGTGCCTCGCCTAAGACAATTGGAGTGGTCCAAACACTGGGAGTAACCTGACAACGGTCGAAACAACGCGAATGACCCCGCAGCGGAAGTA